>CAZDGY010000111.1:0-11309 GCA_964504685.1 uncultured Kofleriaceae bacterium
ACAGCCACGGCACGACGCTCGGTCTCGACATCCCGATCGATCTCGGGCCGGTCCTGGTCGCCACCGGTGTCGCGCTGTACTTGCCCGATCAGTTCCTCGCGCGGATCGAGCTCGATCCGATCGCCGAGCCACACTTCGTGCGGTTCGAGAACGCGACCCAGCGCGTCGAGGTCGAGCCGTCGCTCGCGCTCCAGATCGGAGACTTCGCGATCGGCGGCGGCGCGACGTTCTTGGCCGACGCGCGCTCGAAGCAGCTGACGTTCGACGTCGGCGTGATCGCCGGGCAGAAACAAGGCGACGCGAACCTCGACGTCGGCCTGCCGCTGCGCGCCGCGCCGCACGCCGGCGTGTGGTGGCGCCCGCATCGCAAGCTCGAGCTCGCCGCGACCGTACGCGGTCCGCTCTCGCTCGATACCGCGCTCGACATCCGCGCGAACGTATCCGTGCCCGGCGTCGTCACCGGCGATGCGATCGTCTCGCTGCGCTCGACCAGCTACTACACGCCGCTGCGCGCAGACCTCGCGGCGGCGGTGCACGCGACCGAGGACCTCACGCTGACCGCGGACCTCGCGTTTCAACGCTGGCACGCGCTCGGCTCGGGCGTGCCCGATCTCAAGGTCCTCGTCGATCTCAGCTTGGCGCCACCGCTCGTTCAGGGCGAGCCGCCGCCCGCGCACTTTCACGACATCGTCGAGCCGCGGCTCGGCGCGGAATGGCATCGCGATCAGCTGCGGTTGCGCGCCGGCTTTGCCTACTTGCCATCGCCGGTGCCGCCGCAGACCGGCCTGACCAGCTTCGCGGACGGCGATCGCACGCTCGCCGCGCTCGGCGCCGGCTGGCGACTGCCGTCGCTCGGTCCGCTCGCCGAGCCGATCGACTTCGACGTCGCGGTGAGCTGGGAACACGTGATGCACGAGCTCGTCCAGAAGGAAGAGGCGCTGGTCCCGGGCGGGGCGTTCTCGTCGGGCGGAGACATCGTCCAAGCGTCGGTCTCGGCGACGGTGAGATTCTGATCATGCCGAGCCCGATCTTCCTCGTCCTTTCGATCGCCTTATCGATCTTCGGCTGCGGCCTCGCCCCCGCGCCCGATCCATTCTCTCCGACCTCCGGCGACGGCATCGCGCCGTGGACCGACCTCGGTCCCGCGGTGGTCTGCATCAACACCGCGACGCTCGGGCCGCCGAGCTCGCCCGCGGCTGGCGTGTGCGGTTCCCCCGCGCGGCCGGCGACCGCGTGCAACGCCGATAGCGACTGCAAGTCGCGCGAAGCGTGCGTGTGCGGTTTGTGCACGATCGCCGCATGCGACTCCGCCTCGGATTGTAACGCGCCTCGCACGTGCAACTTCGCCGACAACCGCTGCGACACCGCGTGCACCACAGCCGACGATTGCGCGAGCGGCGAGGACTGCATCGGCAGCGTGTGTCGCGGCCACTGTGCGAAGACCAGCGACTGCCAACACGGTGAGTTCTGCAACGCGAGCCACGTGTGCGTGACGACCGAGTGCGCTGACGACACCGGGTGCTTCGGCCTGACCTGCGAGGTCCAGCGCACGCCGACTCAGGTGCTCGAGCCCGGTCCCGTCGTCGTCGGTGGCGAGATCGTGCTCTATCTCGATCTCGCGTATCCCACGACTCCCGATCAACGCGCGATCTGGCGCGCGATCTCGACCGACGGTATTCACTTCACGATCTATCCGGCTTACCCGGTGCTCGACGACCCGACCGATTCACTGCGCGCGCCGCACGCGGTGCAAGACGGCGCCACCACCTACGTCTACTTCGAGCGCAACGACGGCACCGAGCTCGATGTCGCGACCGCGACCGACGGCACGACGTTTGGCGACCCGACGCCGGTGCTACTCGGCCCCGACGTCCACGCGCCGACCGCGATCCACGCCGCCGGCGGCGTCGTCCTCTACTACGAGCGCGCCGGCTCGATCGGGCTCGCGACCGGTGCGGTCGGCAGCCTGCTCGCCGATCAAGGCACGGTGCTCGCGCCGGCCGACGTCGACGTCGGCGATGGCACGCCCGGCACCGCGTTCTGGATCGATATCGCGACGCTCGCGAGCCCTCACGCCGAGCTGATCGACGGCGACATCCACCTGTGGTTCGCCGCATTCGGCCAAGAGAGCGCGCCGGCGACCAAGGACGGCTCGCCATATCCAATCGCACCAAATTATTCCGTCGGCTATGCCGGTACCGAGCTCGCGGCGCCGGGAGCTCTGACCGCGTGGCCGTATGGCCCGGTGGCGGACCGGGTCGATGCGTTCCTCGACCATCGCGACGAGCTCGGGCCCGCTGCGGTCGACGCAGGCGACGATCGCTTCTTCCTCTATTACGTCGATGCGAGCCCGGCTGCGACGGCAACGGGTGCGGCAGGACCGTTCGACCTCGGCCGCCTCGGTGTGCTCGGGAGTGGAGCGGCAGGGCACTGATGGTGCCCGGGCCGCTAGGAGCGGCACAAGAGGATTCCGAAGCGCTGCGCGCTTCACCCGTCTATGAACTTGCCCACGGCGTCGTCGGTGCGCGACGATTTCGAAACATGCTCAGCAGTAGGAGCGTTGTCTCTTCATGATCCCAGTCATCGGAAACGTCATTGCGGGGATCGGCGTCCTCAGCCTATTCGCCGCGACACTTCGACTAACGCGGCCCGCAAAACAAAAGTAGACTCGATGGGTGGTCGCCCCCGTCCTGCCGCGCGTCGCGCGCCCGCCGAATGCGGGTGAGCTGACCCTCGGCGACGTCGAGGCGGTGCGCCTGTTGCTGCGCGGCGACTCGGTGATCGACTGGTATCACCTCGGGTTCGTCGATCACGCCGACGTCGATCGGTTCTTGCGACTCAACGAGTTCGATCCCGAATCGGAAGACGAGATCGGCCGGCTCGAAGATCTGCGCGGCGATGCGGTCGACTACCTCGCGCGTGCGTTCGCGATGGCGATTCCCGACGAGGTCGCCGAGGACCTGCCAGCGCGCGATCTGTTCCTCGTCGCTTCGAGCACCGGGCCGCACCAGAAGTGGGCGTGCGTCGTGCTCAAGGTGATGCACATCATCCATCACATCGCGGGTCGCGAAGGCCTGCTCAAGATGTCGGTGTCCGACGAGATCATCTTTCGCGAGATCGAGCTCAAGGTCGTGCAAGTCGTCGAGCAGTTGCGAGCTGCCGGCGCACCGCTTGCCGAGTTCGAGTGGAGCCGCAAGCCGCGCGATTCGCAGATCACGAAGCTGATGGCGAAGCGGTCGACGCTCGCCGCGAACATCTACGACAAGCTGCGGTTCCGCCTGATCGTGCCGCAGCGCGAGGACCTCGTGCCGATGCTCGCGACGCTGACCCGCCAGCTCGTGCCGTTCAACTACATCGTGCCCGGCGAGTCGGTCAATCAGCTCGTCGATCTGCGCGAGCTGATCGCGCAAGGCCGCCCGCTGACGAGCGACAGCGCGCGCCGACGTGACGAGCTGCCGTTCAACGAGTTCTCCGGCCCCGAATACAAGATCGTGAACTTCGTCGCCGACCTGCCGCTGCGGGTCGATCGGCTGATTCCCCGCGCCGATATCCCGGCCGATCTCTGCCACGTCGTGTTCGTGCTTACCGAGTTTCAGGTCTGCGACAAGGCGACCGCGATCGGCAACGAGAGCGGCGCATCGAGCCACGACGCCTACAAGCAGCGCCAACACGAGCGCGTGCGGATGCGTCTGTTTCGCGACAAAGACGACCCTCTTCCGCCGGACTGACGTATCGTCGAGACGTGGGCCTGTGCGTGACGCGGCCGTACGATAGCGCGATGGTCACGCGGTTCATGCTCGGCTTGATCGTGGGCGTGGCGCTCGCCGGGTGCATCGACTCCAACCTGATCGACTGCGGCGACCGCGCCTGCCCCGGCGGCTCGGTATGCGTGCCGACCGGCTGCGCGGCTCCAGACCAGGTCACGGCGTGCACCGGCTTGCCGGACGGCACCGAGTGCGACACGAAAGAATTCACCGGCGGCGCATGCCTGACCGGCGTGTGCCTGCAGATCATCTGCGGCGACGGCATCGTAGTGCCGCCCGAGGTGTGTGACGACGGCAATCAACTCTCGGGTGACGGCTGCTCGAGCGATTGCCGCTCGACCGAGACCTGCGGCAATGGCGTCGTCGACGGTGCGAGCGGTGAGCAGTGCGACAACCTCCCGGCCGGGCTCTCGCACGATGGCTGCAGCTCGACTTGTGGCGCCGAGTTCGAGGTGTGGATCGACGTCTCTCCGAACGCGCCGCCGGCCGACTCTGCCGCCGCGATGGGCTACGACGCGAAGCGAGGGCGCACCGTGATGTTTACGAGCTCGGGCGAGACCTGGGAGTGGGACGGCATCGTGTGGCGGCACTTCCAGCCGACGGTGGCGCCGACGCCTCGGCAGAACGCGGGATTCGCCTACGATCCGGTGCACGACCAGCTATTGCTCGTCGGTGGCCAACTCGCACAGGTCACGACGCGCGCCGAGACCTGGCAGTGGGACGGCATGTCGTGGACTCAGATCGCCGTCTCGGCTCCGGTCGCGAGCGACTCGCCCGCACTCGCGTTCGATAGCGCGCACCAAGCGCTCGTGTTGCTCGCCGGCGGCACGACGTGGGGCTGGGACGGAACGACCTGGCACATGGTGGGCCTTGCGAGCCCGTCGACCGGCCGCGCGATGGCATTCGATCCATCGGGCAACACGCTCATCGCGTTCGATCCGGACGGCGTGACTTGGACCTTCGACGGCACGACCTGGACCGCGCTATCGACGCTGACCCACCCCGCGGGGCGAGTCGGAATGGCGATGACGAACGACTCGCAGGGAATCTTGCTCTACGGCGGCACGCCCGGCGGCAGCGAAACCTGGCGGTGGAAGAACGGGATGTGGACCGAGCTGTCGCCGCCGAAGAATCCGGGCTTGCTCTCGGGCGCCGCGGTTGCGTTCGATAGCGTGCGCGATCGCATCGTGCTGTACGGCGGAGGGCCGACGTCGAACACCTACGAATGGGACGGAACCAACTGGCAGACGATCATGTACCTGCTCGCGCCGTCGCGACGACACGACGCGGGATCGATCTACCAGAGCGCCACCGGACAGATCTTGTTGTTCGGCGGCGTAGACACCGACCCCATGTCGCCCGACGGCGACACCTGGCAATGGGATGGCGTCGCCTGGATTCCCGACAGCTACAGCGGTAGCGACCAGATACCGCCGGCGCGCCGGGCGTTCGGCATCGTCGCGACGCCGACCGGAGCGGTGATGTTCGGCGGCTCGGGCAAGGGCGCGCTTATGCTCGCCGACACGTGGCAGTGGGACGGCCAGCATTGGCTCGTGCAGAACCCGACCCACGTACCCGCCGTGCGCACCGAGCTCGCGGTGTCCTACGATTCGGCGCGTGGCGTCACCGTGATGTTCGGCGGCCAAGGAGCGGCCGGGCCGCTGGCTGATACCTGGGAATACGACGGCAGCGATTGGACCCAACGGCTCCCGGCGCACCAACCGCCCGCGCGCGCGGGAGCGGTGATGAGCTACGACCCGGCGCGCGGCAAGACGACGCTGTTCGGCGGTCTCGACGTCAGCGGCAAGTCGCTCGACGACACCTGGGAGTGGGACGGCACCGATTGGACCGAGCCGATGCCGATCGTGTCGCCGCCCCCGCGGCTCGAAGCGTCCGCGGCCTACGATCCGTCGCGCGGGACGATCGCGGTGTTCGGCGGGCTCGCGAACACGAGGCTCGGTACGCTGCTATCCGATCTCTGGGAATGGGACGGTACGTCGTGGCGACTATCGGCGGTCGTCCAGGGTCCTCCCGCGCAATCCGGCATCACGCTCGCTTACGATCCGATCGCCGGTCAGCTCGTGTTGTTCGACGCCAATGGCTTGACCCGTGCGCATCGCTGGACCTCGCCGATCGATCCGGCCGATCAGTGCCTCGGCCCGGACAGCGACGGCGACGGGCTCGCCGGCTGCGCCGACCCCGACTGCTGGGCGCGCTGCACGCCGCTGTGCCCGCCGCATGCGACGTGCGCTCCGACCAGCCCGCACTGCGGCGATGGCGTGTGCAGCGCGGTCGAGAACCACGACATCTGCCCGACCGACTGCGCGCCCTAGCTCACTTGCCGTCGTGACAACTGCTCACTGGCGGAGCAACCGGTACGCGCGGCGCTTCGACCGGCAGCATCTGCGCGAGATGCCACGCGTGGATCTCCAGCCGCCGTTGCGCATCGCGACGTGAACGGGCCATACCTCGGCTGAATAACGCGGCGATGACGAGCGTAGCGATCGTGCCGACGATCAGCAGCGTGACCGTCGGCGCTCCGCCGATGTTGATCACATCCGAGTGGACCTCGAGGCTGCCGTTCGACACCGACCACGTCGAGCTGATGACCCCTGTCGCTTCGAGCACGATCGGCACGACCAGCGCGGCGACGCCGGCGCCGATCACGACGAGCGGCCGCTCGGCGAATTCGGGTTGCGCCGACATGCCGAACATGACGATCGCGATCGTCGGGGGGATGAACACGAACGGCCCGAACAACCTCCCGAGCAGCGCCCCGACGAGGCAGTTGCCGATCAGCGTCGGGATCAACAGTTTGCCGCCGCGGCGCGCGTAGACGAACACGAAGGCGATGAGCGCGGAGATGACGGCGAACGAACCGAGCATCACGCCCCACGACTTGACGCCGTTCCACACGAGGAGCGGAACAAACACGAAGAAACACAGCAGCGCGTACACCGACAGCCGCGCCGATCGCGCGGTGTACTCCTGATCGACCGCGCGCAGACGTGCTTCGAGCTCCGGCGGCATCTCGGTCGGCGGCTCGAGCAACAGCCGCGTGACCAGCTGCGCCGCCTCCACCGACTGGTGGTCGATCGCGAGCGCCCGGCCAGCGACACGCATCGCCTCGATCCGACGTTCCGGATCGGCGGCGGCTTCGTGTGCCAGTGCGAGCTGACTGGCGGCGAACGCACGCCGCGCCGCGACGTCGCGATCGCCGTCGAGGTAGCGCTGGACCCGTTCGCCGAGCTCGCGTGCGGTAGGCCGAGCGTTCGCCTGCTCGGCGAGCGCCGCCGTGCATGCGGCATCGAGCTCGGGCGCGATCTGGCGATCGGGCGCGCGCGTCGCCGGTGACACGGTCGGCGTGGTGAGCGTGCTCGCGATCGCCGCGTTGCCCGGGAGATGGAGCGGCTCGCCGGTGAGGATTTCGAACAGGATAGCGCCGAGTGCGTAGACGTCGGCCGACGTGCCGACCTCGGCATCGCCGCGCACCTGTTCCGGAGCCATGAACCCAGGCGTGCCGAGCATCGCGCCAACTTGGGTGTGGCCGTCGAGGCTCGGAATCTCGGGGATCGCGTCAGCGCCCGTGCCGTCACCGAGCACCCGGGCGATGCCCCAATCGAGCACGTAGACCTCGCCGTAGTCGCCGACCATGATGTTCGGCGGCTTGAGATCGCGGTGAACGACGCTACGGTTGTGGGCGAACTCGATCGCGAGGCAGACGTCGATGAACGTGCGGAGCAGCTTTTGCTGCGAGTCGCCACCGCGCTGGAGCACGTCGTGCAGCGTCGTGCCGGCGAGTCGTTTCATCGTGAAGTACGGCTGACCACCGGCATCGTGACCGAGCTCGTGGACCGGCACGATCGCGGGGTGATCGAGCCGCGCTTGGATCTTGGCCTCGCGCCAGAATCGCGCGATCGCGTCGGGCGAGGGTTCGGCCATGCGCATCCGCTTGACCGCGACATCGCGCCCGATCTTCGGATCGTGGGCGAGCAACACCTCGCCCATCCCGCCCCGGCCGAGCACATCGCCGAGGCGATAGCCGGCGACTTCGTAGCGCGGACCATCGCCCTGTCGTCGCGGCGTCGCGGCCTCGTTCTCGGTCGCGTCTTCGAGCTCGGTGTCCGAGCCGGCACCGGCAGCCAAAGTCGGATCGGTCGCGCCGTCGCCGCGGATCATGGCTTGAGCGTAGTCTGTGGCAAGAGTTGGCGCAGGTGATCGTAACCGGCGAGCTCGGCTCGGTCGTCGCTCGCACTCATCTTCGGATCGTAGCTCACGACGATGTGGGCATTCGTCGCCGATGTCGCCCTCGCCGTGCCAGACATGGTCGAGCCGAATCGCGATACAGTCTTTCTCGGTTAGGAGGCCACATGCGAAAGACTCGGACCTTGTTCGCAACTCTGCTCGGCGCCGCGACGATTGCGTCGGTCACGCCTTCGTACGGCGAGCCACCGCGGCGCGACGCCGACCGTCGAGAAGAGCGCCACGACGAACACAAAGAAGCGGAGCACCGCGAAGAACACCGCGCCGAAGAGCATCGCGAGGAGCGCCGAGACGAGCATCGCGAAGCTGTTCACGAGGAGCGCCGCGAGAACCTCCACCGCGGAGGCCGCGAAGCCCCACCCGCGCTGCGCGAAGAGCGCCACGAAGAGCGCCGCGGCTACGCGTGGATCGGCGGTCGTTGGGACTACAACAACGGTCGCTACGGCTGGGTCGGCGGTCGCTACGAGCGCGAGCGCCCGGGCTACGCGTGGCGCGAGCCGCGCTGGGAGATGCGCGACGGCGCCTACGTCCGGATCGAAGGCAGTTGGTACGCACCGCCGCCGACTATCGCGCCGCCCGCGCTGCGTGAAGAGCGATGGGAAGCACGCCACGGCTTCGCGTGGATCCGCGGTCGCTACGATTGGCGCGACGGGCAATGGGCTTGGGTCGGCGGTCACTACGAGCGCGAGCGACCGGGCTTCGTCTGGCGCGAGCCGCGCTGGGAGATGCGCGACGGCGCGTACGTCTCGGTCGACGGCGGCTGGGTCGCTCCTTAGTCGCCGTCCCGCTCGGACAGACCTCGGAATAGATCGCGGCCAGATCGTCGTACCGCCGGCGCCATCGTCGCCGGTGATGTGCGAGCTACCGGTCCACGTCTGTGGCGCAGAGCTGCCGGCGTTGGGTTCGGTCGGCGGGGTTCGTCGCAGATATCGCGCAAGTTGGCGTCGCGGCTGGAGTTCGAGAATTCGTGCGACGGATTCGACCTGCCCGCTCCTGATCGCCATGCGCAACCTATTCGTCTTCGCCATCGCAGGGCTTTGTTCGTGCGTCTCGCAGAATGGAGCGGGATCGGGATCCGGATCCGGTTCAGGATCGGGATCGGGATCGGGTTCCGGCTCGGGCTCGGGCTCCGGCTCGGGCTCGGATTCGGACCCGACGGCGTTGGACGGCTCATCGTTCGCGTTCGCGCACGAAGACGCGCCGTACATGGACAGCCTGATGGTCGGCAACGTGTCGGGCACATCGAGCACGTTGCTGTCGGCCGGCGATAAGATCACCGGGGTCGCGATCTCGCCCGATCGCAAATGGATCGCGTACACGACCCCTCCGGCGGTGTTCGTCGTCGGCGTCGACGGATCGAGCCCGCACCAGGTGTCCGAGCCGATCACGCCGCCCGCCGGCTACGACGTGACGCTCGACGGTCCAGAGTGGTCGCCCGACGGCAACACGATCTATCTCGGCTACGGGCTCTATGACAGCGAGAGCGGTGGCACTGCGCTGTCGACCGTTGCGGTCGGCGGCGGCGCGGTCACGATGCTCCAGGCTGCGATGGGCAGCAACTGCACCGGCGTGTCCGATCCGCGGTTTTCACCCGACGGCTCGTATCTGATCGCGCTCCATTCGGTGTGCATCGACGGCAACAACGAGGGCCTGTGGAAGCACACGCCGGATGGCAGCGGCGCACTGCTCGTCCACGCCGAGCTCGAGCTGACCAAGCCGCTGATCTTCCCCGACGGCACGATCCTCGCGCTCGGCCAGGTCGGCAGCGCGGACGGCATCCTCGTCGTCGGCAACGGCGCGGTGACCGGCACGATCCCGGCGCCGGCCGGCTACTCGATGGATAGCATCACCGAATCGCCCGACGGCTCGACGCTCGTGGTCCAGGGCCACGACACGACGATGTTCGCGAACGACCTGTACGTGACGACCGACTTGCAGAACTTCACGCCGATCACGACCGACGGCAAGAACAAGTTCCCGTCGTTCTGATTCACAAGATGCGTTCGAGCGAGACATCGATCCGGCTGCGCACGAGCGCGATCAGCGAATCGACATCGCCTTGATCGATCGCGAGCCGGGCCGCGACTTCGGCGCGGATCCTTTCACCGAGCGAGTCGCGCGCGGCGGCCGCCCAGCGCGCAGCGGTAGCGCGATGGACGCCGTACGCCTCGCCGATCTGATCGACGGTCCATCCGTCGACGAGGCTGTAGCGCAGCAGTGCGCGCTCGCGTTCCGGCAACGCAGCGAGCGCGGTGCGCAACGCGACCGCGATATCGGCACCGTGACGGGCGCGCAGCAGGCTGAGCTCGGGCGCGCGATCGATCTCGAGCCGGTCGAGCATCGGTTCGATCGGCAGCTCCTTGCGGCCGCGATTGATGACGCGGATCAGCTCGCGGGTCGCGATCACCTTGAAGTAGCCGCGCAGATCGCCGCGACCGGTGAACTCGGCGAGCGCGGCGCGGCGCTCGCCATCGGACGTGAACAGGATGCCGCGCAAGTGCCCGCGCATCTCTGCCGCTTGGTCGTCGGTCGCGCGCAGCTTGCGCGCTGCGATGTCGACTTCCGCGAAGTGCTCGCGCTCGAGGTGGGCAGCGGCGCGCGAGTCACCGTCGGTACACGCGATCGCGAGGTAGACGTCGGTCGTGACGATCTTCGCGAGCTCTTCGACCGAGAGCTCGGGCCCGAGCCGGCGGCGCAGCTCGGCATCGAACCGGGCGAGCTCGACCGCGACGTCGGGCCATGCGGCTCGGGCGGTCGCGTGGGCGGCGCTGATCGCGCTGGCGAGCGGATCCGACACGCGACGAGGATACACTACGAGCCGTGGGCTGCCCGGAGCCGGATACGTTCAACGCGCTGGTCGCGAACACGCTCGACCCGCAAGCGCGAGCGGCGCTCGTCGATCACGCTGCGACGTGCGACGAGTGCCACCAGATGCTCGGGGCGTTGCTCGAGGTGACCGGCCCATCGCCCACTGACACGGGCGCGCCCGCGCGCATCGGCCGCTACGAGATCGAACGGCGGCTCGGCGCCGGTGCGATGGGCGTCGTCTACAGCGCGTTCGACCCGGAGCTCAAGCGCCGTGTCGCCATCAAGGTTCTGCGCGGCGGCGGCTCGGCATCTCGGTTGCGCCGCGAGGCTCAGCTACTCGCTCGGCTGCGCCATCCGAACGTCGTCGCGGTCTACGACGTCGGCGAGCACGACGGCCAGACGTTCGTGGCGATGGAGTTGGTCGATGGCGAGAACCTGAGGTCCTGGTTCGCCAAGCCCCACCCGATCGATGTC
>CAZDGY010000112.1:0-11168 GCA_964504685.1 uncultured Kofleriaceae bacterium
GCGGACCGGCCGCGCCGATCGATTCGCAATCGCAGCCGGCGGTCGCGACCCAGCGCAAGTCGACGCTCGCGCGCGACATCGGCATCGGCGTCGCGATCGCGGCGTTGCTGCTCGTCGGCTTTCTCGCCCTCAAACTATTCGTGCTCGATGCCGACAGCCCGCCGGCCGCCACCGGTGCGCCGCTCTCGACGGTCGAGATCTCGCTGCCCGCCGGAGTCACCGCCGAGATGTACGTCGACGGCGTCAAGACACTCGCTGCGGTCACCGACAAGGCGAAGGTTCCGGTCACCGCCGGCGTGCGCAAGATCAAGCTGCTCGGCCCCGACGGCAAGTCGTGCGAGCAATCGCTCAAGCTCGAGCCCGGTAAGAGCTCGGCATTTCCGTGCACCGGCCTCACTCCTCTAGCCGACCCCGCGACCGGCAGCGCGACGCCTGCGACGGGAAGCGGCAGCGCAACGCCGGCGAGCACGGGCTCTGGCTCGGGGTCAGCCGACACGGCGAAGCCCGCCGATCCGGCGACACCCGCGACCGGCAGCGGCAGCGCGACGCCCGCGAGCACGGGCTCTGGCTCGGCGTCAGCCGACGCGGTGAAGCCCGCCGACACGAAGCCGGCCGATGCCATGAAGCCGGCCGATGCCGCGAAGCCGGCCGATGCCGCGAAGCCAGCCGATGCCGCGAAGCCGGCCGACACCGCGAAGCCGGCCGATGCCGCGAAGACCGTGAAGCCGGCGACCGCAACGGTGCAGGCCTCGGCCTCGACGGTCGGCGCGACCGTGCACCACGACGACGTCAAGCCCACCAAACCCGCCGACGCGGCGAAACCAGCCGACCCCAAGCCGATCGACGTCCCCGCCGATGCGGGCTCGAAGGGTTATCTCCAAGTGTTCTCCAAGCCGTCGGCGAAGATCTTGATCGACGGCAAAGACTCCGGCATGTCGACGCCGATCGCCGGCCACGCGCTGTCGCTGCCGGTCGGCAAGCACAAGGTGAGCTTCGTGCTCGGCGAAGACAGCTACACGTATCCGGTCACGGTCGAACAGGGCCAGACCGCGACGCTGTCGCGCAACCTCGAATAGGGCGCGGTCGGCCTCGGGCTACTTCGCTTCGTGCTGCTCGAGCTCGCGCAGCTTGGTCTCGAGCTCTTCGATCCGATCGGCGAGCGACTTGACGTCTTTGTTGACGCTCGCCCACGGCGAGATCGTCTGCGAGATGCCTTCGATCGCGCCGCGGATCTTGCCGTCGACCTGTTTCTGCCACTCGTCGAGGCGGCTCTTCGAGTGATCGACCCACTCGCGTAGCGCCGCGACGCTGCGCCGCTTTTGCGCGGCTTCTTCGAGCGCTGGATCGGGGTTCGTCGGCTCCGGCTCCGGCGCAGGCTCGCCGTCGTCGCCTTTGCGCTTGCCCGGCAGGATGCTCTGGACGCGGCGCTGGGCCTCGGCGAACCATTCGCCGCCGCTCTGGATGATGTTGCGCATCGCGGCGAGCGGCAAGAAGCTGCGTTGCTTCTTCTCTTCTTCGAAGATGATCTGAGCGAGCGTGACCGTCGTCAGATCTTCTTTCGTCTTGTTATCGACGATCTTGACGTCGTCACCGGCGCGGATCATTTCGCTGATTTGATCGAGCGTCACGTACCGGCTGTGCTCCGTGTCGTAGAGCTTGCGGTTCGCGTAGCGCTTGATGATCCGAGTTTCCGGCATGGCGCTCCTCAATGATTCCAACATTATCACGCACCGCGCCATGGCCTCAACGTGCCAGAATCTTCGTCGTGGGGCCGGACTTCATCCTCGCGCGCCTCAAGGCGATTCGCGATCCCCGGATGCGAATGCTCGCGCTTATCGAAGCGCTCGGCGAGGGCGAGGCGAGCGCTTGGGCCGATGCGCTCGCGGCGATCATTGCGCGCGCCCGGATGGACGCCGATCCGGATGCGACCGAAGCGCTAGAGGCGATCACCCACGCGGCGGCCGATCCGCTGTTGCGTCACGAGCTTCGTCAGCAGCTCTACGTTGCGGCGACCGAGCGCGGCCTCCCCGCGATCGCTCGGTTGTTCCTCACCGTGTCGCCGAAGACCGAGCTCCCGCCAAAGCTCAAGAAGCAGCTCGGACCCGAGCGCCCGTTGCGACCCACCGATCGACCGCTCACGCTCGGCGAACGCAAGTCGCTCGCGCGCACGCATCGCCGCGATCAGCTGATGCTGCTGATCCGCGATCCGCATCCCGCGGTGGTCGCGATCCTGCTCGACAACCCGCATGTCACCGAAGCCGACATCGTCAGGATCGCCTCGACCCGTCCGGCGGTGCCCGAGTCGCTGTCGGCGATCGCGGCGAACCCGCGCTGGTCGGTTCGGCACGCGGTGAAGCGCGCGCTCGTCCTCAATCCCGCGACGCCGCTCGCCGACGCGATTCGAGTCGCGACCACGTTGCGGGCGGGCGAGCTCGCCGAGATGGTCGGCGATGCGTCGCTTCCGGAGCCGCTGCGCCAACACGCAGCCGACATCTTGGCCGACGCTAGTCGTCGACCCCGGGCCTAAGCCCCGTAAACGGGGGCCCCTCGACTCAAGGAGTCGGATCGGTCTCGGGGCTCACTCCGCTGCTGCGGCGTCTTTTTTCGCGGACTTCTTACGACGGACGACGACCTCTTCCCACTCCTCGTCGTCTTCCTCATCGGCGGCGTCGAGCTCTTTGGCGGCCTTGCCACCAGCGATGGCCTTGCCGCCCTTCTTGACCTCGATTTCATCGTCGCCGGCCGACGCCCGCTTGAAGTTCTTGATACTGCGGCCAAGCGCGTCACCGATGCTCGGCAGCTTGTTAGCGCCGAACACGATCAACACGATGACGAGAATGACGAGGAGCTCGGGCAACCCGGGCATTGGGGTTTCTCCTTAATGACTTCGAGGACTTTAGCATCGATTTGCAGTCAGGCGCGCGCTTACCGTCGAAACGCCGCCTGAAAACTTGGTGAAATCGACGGCTCGCGCCATCTTCGCCCTCATGCGCGTCCTCGTCTGCGTGGCGCTATGCACCACCGCGGCCTACGCCGACCCTGCGATTCACGCAGGACCTCAGCCGGCGCCGCCAGTTCATGTCGCCGATCCCGCGCTGCCGCAACAGCTCGATGCCCGCGGCAACGTTCGCGGTTGTCCGGTCGGCGAGAGCTGCGTCCGCCCATCCGAGGCGCTGCGCGAGATCGAGCTCGAGATGTTTCCGCGCCCCGGCGCCGATCCCTGGATCGACGAACGGTCCACGCCGGGCAGCCGACTCGAGACCCATCGCGCGCAGAAGGTCGCCAAGCCGTCCGAGCTGCGACCGGATGCGCCGTGGCTCGATCAGCTCGCGATGCCCGACTTGCCGGTGACCTGGACCCACCGGCTCGCCGACTACCTCGTGTTCTACAAAGATGATCCGCGCGGTCACGCGATCATGCAGAGCTGGCTCGAAGCGCAAGGCCGCTATCGCGAGATGATCGTGCGCTACCTGCACGATGCGCATCTGCCGGAGGATCTGCTGTACGACGCGATGATCGAGTCGTCGTACGACCCTGGCGATTTTTCGTCGGCCGGCGCGCTCGGCATCTGGCAGTTCATGCCGGAGGGTGGCCGGATCTACGGGCTGCGAGAAGATCGTTGGGTCGACGAGCGGCGCGATCCGCTGCGCTCCACGATCGCGGTGCTCGACTATTGGAAAGATCTCTATCAACGGTTCGGCGACTGGCAGATCGCACTCGCCGCGTTCAACGTCGGCTACGGCGCGATGTTGCGATCGATCGCGCGCTACAACACGAACGACTACTACCAGCTGTGCGAGCTCGAGAACGCGCTGCCGTGGGAGACGTGCCTGTACACGCCGAAGGTGCTTGCCGCGGCGATCGTCGGCCACAACCGCAAGCTGTTCGGCTTCGATCAGGTCAAGGAGTCACCGCCCGAGACGTGGGACGAAGTGATCGTGCCGACGTCGGTGTCGCTCGCGGTGATCGCGCGCGCATCGGGAGCGAGCGAGGCGGATCTCAAGCGGCTCAACCCGCAGCTGCGCCACGGCCGGACGCCGCCCGGCGAGACCGGCTACGTCGTTCGCGTGCCCGCCGGCGCGAAGGCGGAGTTTCAGCGCAAGCTCGTCGAGCTCGAGAGCGAATGGAACGGCTACGACGCGTACGTGCTCGCGCACGGCGAGCGATTCGAGGATGTCGCGACGACGTACGGGATCACGACCTCGCAGCTGCGCAAGCTCAACGATGTCGCGCGCGATGCCGAGGTCGACGGCGGCACCGTGCTCGTCGTGCCGCGGATCACTGCCGACGCTCGCGACAAGAACCGCGCGAAGGCGAAGGCGAAGTTACTCGGCTCGGGTGTCGATCAAAAAGACGGCGAGCAGCTGATCGTCGCGGTACCCGATAAAGACGCACAGGTCGCGGGCAAGCACCGCGTGTTCTATCGCGTCGTCGCCGGCGACACTCTCGGGGGAATCGCGAAGGCGTTCGGTACGACCGATGGCGAGCTCGTCGAGTGGAACGCGATCGATGCCGACGCGAAGCTGCACCCGCGGATGGTGCTCGCGCTGTGGGTCGCGCCCGACTTCGATCCGGTCGCGCGCCACTGCGAGCTGCTCGATGAAGAGCAAGTCGTCGTCGTCACGCGCGGCTCGGTCGAACACCTCGATCTCGCCGAGCAGCGCACCGGTCGCGTGCGCACCGAGTACGTCGCGAAGGGCAAAGAGAAGCTCGCCGACGTCGCGAAGCAGTTCGGCATGGGCTCTCACGACCTCGCGCGGATCAATCAGATCTCGTACGACACCGTGCTCGACAAGGGCCAGACGATCGTCGTGTACCAAGTCGCCGATCCGAAGCGCTCGGCGCGCGCCGACGAGCAGTGGAAAAAAACACCGCGCGCTCGTCGCGGAAAAGTCGCCCCAGCGCCCGCTGGCCCGGTGACGCGTCCCGCGGATGTCGAGTAAGCTCGACGGATGCTGAGACTATCCCTGCTCGCACTCGTCGTCGCCGCGTGTGGTGGCAGCACCGCCGCCGCGATCGATACGCCAGCACAACAGAGCACGCTCGTCGAAGTCAGTTGCACGTCGATCGCGCCGACCGCGACGGTCATGACAAACGACGCGACGATGTCCTACGCGGGTAGCCCGGCGACGATCAACATGGGCCAGGTCGTCCAGTTCACGACGTCGGCGAACCACAACGTCACGGCGAACACGACCGGCAGCGATCCCAAGCTCAACGTCGATTTCGCGACGACGAAGTGCTTCATGTTCACGTCCACCGGCACGTTCGGCTTTCACTGCTCGGTGCACGGCTTCACCGGCAGCGTCACCGTTCAGTAGGCGCTATTTCTTGCGCGCGATGAACCGTTGGACCTTGGCGCGATTCTCACCCCAGTCCGGCACATCGTCGACGATCTCGTCGCGCACGATGTCCCAGCCGTCGACGAACTGGTTTGCGAGCGCGCCCGGCGCGGGAGCGCCGTTGTCCTCGCCGTCGTCGGGGGCATTTGCCGCGAAGTACTCGTAGATCACGAGCCCGCCGCGCTTCACCGCGCGCTGGATATCCGCGATCCGCTTCTGTGCCGAAGGCGCGTAGATCAGCGTGACCAGATCCCAGCGCTCGACACCGAAGTCGAACGTGCCGATGTCACTGTCGATCAAGTCGAGCGCGAGTGAGCGCGCCCGAGCTTGGGCACGTGCTTGGCCGAGCGCCTCGTCCGAGACGTCGACGCCGGTGACGTTCCAGCCGTGCGCCGCGAGGTACAACGCATTGCGACCCTGGCCCATCGCGACGTCGAGTGCGGCACCAGGATGCTCGTGCTCGGTGACCGACACGAGCAGGCGATTGGGCTCGTGGTCGAACCCGATCCCGTTATGAAAGATCTGATTCCACTCCGCGCTCGCCGACGGCGTACCTGCGAGCTTCCAGCTCCAATACACGAGCTTCCACGCGCCGGATTCTCGCGCCCAGCCGAGCGTGTACCAGCCCTCGTAGATGACACCGCCGCCGTGGACTTCGTTTCCCGCGTCTTGCTCCCGCGCCTTGCCGATGAACGTCGCCGAGCTCTCGCCGATGAACGTGCGTTCGTCGCTCCACGTCCGACTCGCGATCTGCGCTGGCCCGGGCTTGCGCTTCGCGAGCCGCGCGAGCTCGTGGTCGCGATCGCGGATCTCGGTCTCGTAGTGAACGAAGCTACGGCCGAGGATCGGGCGGACCGTCGCGAGCTCGCCGCGGTCGAACGCGTCGAGCACCGCATGGCTATTCGCGACGAGCGTCGTCGCTGGCGGCGCTCCGGTCGCGCAGCCGGTCGCGATCGCACTGATCAAGATGGCTCGCATCCTCGGTCTACCGGACGCGCGCGCTAGCGTATTCCAGCGCGATGATGTTTCGCGGTCAGGTGCGCGTGCGGACGATGCCTTCGACCGTCGCGGCGACGCCGAGTGCGCCCGAGATGATCGCGACCGGCGGCGCGACCGCGGGCGCGATCGCGATGATGCCGAGCCCGATCAGCTCGACGACTGTCGCCGCCTTGCCGAGCACAGAGGCGCGCAGCCGACCGAGCCGCGCTCGAAGCGTGGCCGACACGCCGTAGGCGATCGCGAGCGGGAGTTGCAACAGCTCGCGCGCGGCGAGCAGCGCGAGCCACGGTGCGAGGGCAGGGGCGTGGGCGACGAACACGCCGATCGCGCTCGCGATGAATAGCTTGTCGGCGAGCGGATCGAGCCAGTCGCCGGGCGATGGCGCATCGAGAGCGACCCCCGCGCGACGGCGAGCGCGTCGCGCGACCTTGCCATCGAGCGCGTCGGTCAGCGCAGCGAGCGCGACGATCGCCACGATCGACCACGGTGTGCGATACGCGAGCCACAGCGCCGCGGCGAGCGGGATCCTAGCCAACGTCAACGCGTGCGCGAACCACAAATCTAGAAGTCGAAGCCGGCCGACATCGCGAGCGTACGCTGCGCCTTCGCGCCGTCTTTCGAGTCGCAGTTCGTGGTGTCGATGCCCGGCGTGCACATCGTGCTCGTTCCGGTGCGGTCGTCGACCGATGTACCTGCGAGCGCGAACTGCGCTTCGATCGTCAGCTGGAACACGTAGTACTGGAACTTCGCGCCGACGAAGAACCGTTGGCGCAGGATGTTCGCTTGGTCCTTGAACACGAAGTTGTTGAGCGCCGCATTCGCGTTACCCGGCGACTGCGGATCTTGGTTCTGCGTCGGGTCGACGACGTCGGAGCGCGGGATGATGAACAGCACGTTCCATCCGGCGTAGGGATCGAACCGCCACGTACCGCCCACTCCAACGTGCTTCGAGACATCGATGTCGAACGACGCGACGGTTAGATCGAGGTCGCGCTGGTCCATCATCCGCGACACCGAGCCGCGCGCCGAGACGCTTGGAATCGGCAGGTCGTGATAGCCCTCGTGTAGGCCGATCTTCGTGTAGAGCTGGCCGGTCCAGATGTGCGAGTCGATCAGGTGGGTCGCACCGGCGCCAACCTCGAACGACGGCACCGGGAACCACAGGCCCTTGCGCACGAAGAAGCCGGCGGTGCGCAGCATGCCGGGGCCATTGACTCCGCCGGTCGTGCTGTTCGGATCGGAGCTGCCTTCGAGCACGCGCCAGTACGGAGCCGACTGATCGATCGTCGTCTCGCTGAGATCGGCGGTGAACTGAAAGCCCGAGAACCCGAGCGTGTCGGCCGGCGTCATCAAGTGCGGCGCGAGCACGACGCCGAGCTGCGACGCGAGCTCGCGAAACTCGAGGTTGTCGCCGATGTACGACGTCATCCCGTTCGCGGTGACCTTGGTCGACAGCCGCGACAGCACGAGGTCGTTGCTGTCTGCCGCAGCGACGCTCGGGCTTAGCGCGATCGCCAGCGCGAGTGCTCGTCGCATCCCGGCAGCCTATCATGGGTACATGGCGCGGTTCATCCACCTGACCGACGAGCGTCTGGTCCGGCGTATCGAAAAGACCGGGATCAAGCCGGCTGCGGTCGGTGGCACCGACACCAAGTACGTGTTCGCGACGCCGGTACTCCCCGAATTCGCGATCTCGCATCAGTGGCTGCGCGAGCTGAAGCGCCGCGGGATTCGCACGATCGCAGCCGTGCAGTTTCGCATCCCGGATCGGGAGCCCGCGCTCGTCGGCCGCTTTGGCAAGCGACAGTTGGAAACCACGGCCGCGGGCGCGGTCCGGGTGGTCCGCGAGCACGTCGCGCAGAGCTCCGGGCTCGGCCTACAAGTGATGATCGCGCGCAAGATCGCCCCGGCCGAGATCTCGAAGATCTACATGCCGCCGCAGGTCGCCGGCTGGCGCTACTTCCCCGGAGCGCACGGTCGGGCACCATGCGGTTGCGACTATTGCCTGCTGCGCGGCGAGATCAAGTCGCGCAAGATCCGCGAGGCGTACCAGCGGAGATGATCTCGACCGCAGGGCTCAATCGTTGGAGAACGCGAGCGGATACGTGACGTCGATCTTATCGCCCTCGGCAAGCGGCGGCAGCTCGAGTTGCTGGAACGTGTCGCGCAAGCAGCTGTCGAGCTCGGCGGGCAGCGGCTTGTCGCCGACATCGTCGTGGAGCTGGTCGGCATCGATCAGCGTGCCGATGTCTGGATCGCCAGTCAGCCGGAGGTGAGCCGCGACCGACAGCCGACTGTTCGCGAGCGTCGGCAGCGCCTTCGTGTAGCACTCGGCGAGCAGCGGCAAGGCCTCGCGCATCGCGTCGCGCAGCGGAGTCACGATGGTCTGCGCATCGGCGGTCGGCAACGTGGGCTTCGCGCCCGCGATCGCGGCAGGATCCGTAGCCGGCGCGGGATCGGGGGCGTGGCGCGCTTTCGTCGCAGCCGCGATCGCACTTGCGATTTCGCGCCGTTCTTCTGCGCTCGCCAACCGGGTGACGTGGCGCAACGGATGCGGCACTTGCTTTGCGGGTGGTGGCTCGTTGCCCGGTGCGTTCGCGATGTCGGCACGCGCGCTCGAGCGCTGCGCTAGGTAGACGAGCACCGCGAGTGCGACCACCGCCGCGATCGCACCGCTGATCACGAGCCGCTTCATGGCGACGAGACAGCGCGCGTGGTCATCGAGTTGCATGTTATTACACGTGCGGCCATGGCCGAACACGCCACGATCCTCGTCGAAGACACCGGGCCGGTCGCACGGATCACGCTGAACCGCCCCGACAAGCGCAACCCGATCGGCCCTGGCACGTGCGGGGAGCTGGTCGCGGCGTTCACCGCGATCAAGGCGCACGTGGTCGTGCTGACCGGCGCGGGCCCCGCGTTTTCCGCCGGCGGCGATCTGTCGGCGATGCAGCAACCCGCCGGCAAGTCCGCGAGCTTGGTCGAGCTGTTCACGACGATGCACGCGCTCGGCAAGCCGATTATCGCGATGGTCAACGGCCCGGCGCTCGCCGGCGGGCTCGGGCTGATGGTCGCGTGCGATCTCGTGATCGCCGCCGACACCGCGAGCTTCGGCACGACCGAGATCAAGGTCGGGCTGTGGCCGATGATGATCACCGCGGAGCTGACCCGCTCGGTCGGTCGCAAGAAGACGCTCGACATGATGTTGACCGGGCGCAAGCTCGACGCCGCCGAGGCGCTCGCATCGGGGCTGGTCAACCGCGTCGTGCCGGCCGCGAACCTCGAGGCCGAGACGATGCAGCTCGCAAACGAGCTCGCCGCTCGCAGCCCCGCCGCGCTCGCGCTCGGTTTACGCGCGTTCTATCGCTCGCAAGACATGGAGCACGAGCCGCAGCTGCGATTCCTCGAGGGTGAGCTCGGCCGCGTGCTCGCGCTCGAAGATGCCGCCGAGGGCATCGCGGCGTTCCTTGGCAAGCGCGATCCGGTGTGGAAGGGCCGCTGATGCTGGTCGTCGGCATCGATCACGTCCAGCTCGCGATGCCGCCGGGTGGTGAAGCCGAAGCGCGTCGGTTCTACGGCGGAGTACTCGGCTTGCCCGAAGTCGCAAAGCCCGAGGCGATGCGCGCTCGCGGTGGCATGTGGTTCCAAGCGGGCCCGGTCGGCATTCACCTCGGGCTCGAGCCCGACATGCGCGCGTCGCTGAAGGCGCACCCGGCGTTGCTCGTTCGCGACCTCGCCGGCGTCGTCGCGCAGCTCACCGCGGCCGGTTGTGCGTGGAAGTCGGACGATGGCCAGCCCGGCGTCGCACGCGGCCATACGCTCGACCCGTTCGGCAATCGCATCGAGCTGATCGACGCCGGGTAGTTACGATGTAGGCGATTCGCCCCGGAATCTCTCGGTACCGCGCGAGCTTGGCTGCGGTTTCGGCTTGGACACTCGAGGTACCGCCGCCCGACGAGGACTCGCGAGCTTAGGCGTCGGCAAGCAAGTTGCTCTAGTCAAAGTCACCCCGCCAACCTCATCGGTGGGGAGAGGAGCCTTAGCCATGCGCGTCGCACTCATCGCCCTACTCGGTTCGTCACTCCTGACCGGTTGCATCAAGAAGGACGACAGCAGCGAGGACAGCGCTGCGAGCGCGGTGGACTCGTCCGACGGCGTGTCGGCCGAGGGCAACACGATGATGGCCGCGGTCGACGGCTCGGACATGGCGTCGCTCGGCGCAGTGACCTCGGAGCAAGTGACCGCGGCGATCGTCGCGAACGTCGCGCTGCGCTGGACGCCGAGCACGTGCGCGACCGTCACCAGCTCCGGCTCGAACATCACGATCAAATACAACGACTGCACCGGCCCGCGCGGCCTCGTGCATGTCACCGGCGAGCTCGATCTCGCGGTCTCGGTTTCGCTCGCCGGCGTGATCAGCGTGCACGGCACCGCGACGAACCTCCAGGTCAACAACGCGGTCCTGACGATCGATGCCGACGCGACCTACGAGGTCAGCGGCACCGACCATACGTTGACCGTGATGACGATGGGCTCCGGCACCGGCCCGCGCGGCAACGCGATCGAGCACGACGGCAACTACACCGTGACATGGGATACGACGTCGCAGTGTGGCTCGATCGACGGCACGTGGTCGACCGAGATCGGCTCGGCGGATCGCGGCAACGACGTCAACCTATCGAAGTGCGCGGGCTCGTGCCCGACCGGAACGGTGACCCACAACTTCCTCGCGGGTGCCTCGGTGACCGTCACGTTCGACGGCAGCGACATCGCTACCTGGTCGGCTTCGACCGGCGCCAGCGGCTCGGTGACGCTCACTTGTAACTA
>CAZDGY010000113.1:0-11150 GCA_964504685.1 uncultured Kofleriaceae bacterium
CGGGCCCGTCGTTCACGAAGGTGTTCGCGGACGTGTCGTTCGGCGACGTCGCGACCAACACCGGCATCGACGCACTCGGCTACGTCCAGACCGCGGCGCCGCTGACCTCGACCGTCGCAGCGCGGCTCGCGAACACCAGCGGCGATGCGCTCGTGCTGCCCGGTGTGACGCTGCCCGGCCAAGGCATCATCACGGCGTTCGCAATCGGCAACAAGACCGGCGCGAGCTCGCCGCCGCTCCAGGTCCTATTGTGCGACGACAACGCCGCGCCGAACGGCCTGTTGTCGAGCTGTACGCTCGCGCCGAACTAGAACGTCGCGCCGATCCCGAAGACGAGCTGTGGCGGACCGGCGCGATCGAGCGGGAACGCGAGATCGAGATGGAGCGGCCCGAGCGGTGACCGCCAGATCACGCCGAACCCGGTCGACTGGCCGAACTGACCAGCGCCGGTGCGATCGAAGATGCCGCCCGCGTCGTAGAACCCGTCGACAGACAGGCCGACCTGCTTCGCGATCGGCGCTTCGAGCTCGACGTGCCCGGTGAACAGGACGTTGCCGCCGATCGGCATTCCGGTCAGCGGATCTATGGGCCCGAGAGCGCCGGGTGCAAACCCGCGGATCTGACTCGAGCCATCGAGGAACAGCCGCTCGGTCAACGGAACGCCGAGCGCGTCGGTGCTCTCGATCATGTTGAACGTACCGCCGACGTGCAACGTGACCGGGCCGAGCGGTTGGTGAGTCTCGAGCCACGCATTGACGCGGGTCAGTTGGAACGTGGAGCCGAACATCGGGTCGGCCTCTTCGACCGAGAAGCCGGCGCTCGTTCCGTGCAGAGGCATGATCGGCGTGTCGAGTGTGCTGTACGACGCTCCGGCGCGCAGCGCGGAGACCCAGCCGGTCCGCAGCGCGAGGCTCGGATCCTCGACGCGTGCGAGCAAGGTCGGATCGGCTTGCGCGACGACGCCTGCATCCGCCTCACCCGACACGCGCTCGAGGCGATAGCCAACGAACGCGGTGAGGTGGGGTGCGAGCCCGCGCGACAACGCGACCGTGCCACCGTCGGCTACGCGCGTGAACCCGGGAAGAGTACGGCGATCGTCGTACAGCTTTGTGTCGAGCGAGAAGTCGCTATCGAGCCAGTGCGGGACCACGAACCGCAGCTGGAACAGGTCGCGCAACGACGACACGCTCGCATCGAGCGCGAGTAGATCGCCCGTGCCAAACAGGTTCGATTGCGACAGGTGCGCGTGAGCGAAGAACCCGACGTCGGTGCCATAGCCGGCACCGAGCTGAAACCGCCCGGTCGGTTCGTTCGACATCGGCGGCGAGCGCGGCGGCTGTGCCGGTGCGGGGTTCGGCGAGAGTGCGAGCGGATCCGCCAGCGGCGGGCCTTCGCCCGACTTGTCGGCCTGACTCGGCGGCTCCGCCGGATCGGGCGGCGTTTGGGCGCGCGCGATGCGAACGAATGCGACCGCGATCAAGGCAGACGCGACGGTCTGCTTCGCGAACACTTCGCGGCTACGACCGTAGAGCGCGGCGGCGCGTTGTCTGGCAAACGCTTTGCGCCTAGGCCGGATGCACGGTGAACACACCCTGGCCGTCGTAGCTCACGGAGTTGGGAGGCGCGCTACCCGTACTCTCGCCGTCGACTTGCGAGCCTTCGTTGATGTAGGGGTTGAGATCGACGCTGCCGTCGACGTCGAAGCTCATGGTCTGAACCGCGCCCGGGGACGTGATGTGCGCGATCGGCGTCTTCGGCAACGTCGAACCGCTCTTCGTGCTCGACACGTAGACGTCGATCTCGGTCACGAAGCTCCAATCGCCCATCGGCTGATCGGTCGCGGTGATCGTGAGCTCGAGCGACGATAACGTCACGCTGTTGATCGGCCCGGTGTCCATTGCCTTGATCTGCGATCCGATGTCGACGTCGAGCGGGAACGGAAACAGCGTCGCGAGCGGGCCGGGCAACGGCGAGCCCGGGATCATCTGCTCGGGAATCGACTGCGTGATGTCGAAGTTCGCGATGCCGCAGCCACCGGCGAGTAAGCAAAGGATAAAGAGCTTCATCGCTCTATCGTTTCTCGGCCGTGGCCCTCGCGGGCAAGTCTCACGCGGGTCTCGCGTAGGTGCGCGCTCGTTGTGCTGCCGCGCACGGCTACCGACCGACGTGCCAGAACGGCTCGGCGCTGCCCCAGAACGCGTGGTATGTGCGCAGCGCGCGTGAGATCGCAGTTACACCGCCGAACGCTTTGGTCTGCGACGGATAACGCGCGATCGCGTCGAGCTTCTGCTGTTCGTAGTCTTTGATCGCGACGGTGTGCAGTCTCCAGCTCGCAGTCTGTAGCGCGGGCGGCCACAGCGCATCGAGCGCCGGACCCCGGCGAGCCGCGGCGATCGTGCGCAACACGACGGCGAGTCTGCCCGCCGCCAGCAAGGGCGAGCGCCGCGCCGACCAGGTCGAGCGCTCGGCAACCGGATGCGCGCGGCGCATCGTCCGCGACAGCGCGTAGAAGTCTTCGTAGAACCACACGCGAGCGAGCCAGTCGTGGGCGATCGCCAGGTCGATCGCCGCGAGCGAGGCCTCGACGTGATCGATGTGATTGCCGATGCCGAACGGGATAAGGATGCGCGTCGGCTCGAGCTGCGCGAGTTGCTCGAGGCTGTCGCGCACCGCGCCAAGCGTCGCGAAGCCTTCGCGGTGCGCCGGAGTCGTGAAGAACGACCAGCCGGTCAGGTACGGGCGGCGAAACGCGCGTTCGACGTGATCGAGCCGACGGATCTCCGCGCCGAGCACGGTGCAGGCGGCGGCGTCTTCGGAGCGGCGCGTGACGTAGTCGGCGAACTTGCGCATGCTCGGCGCGATCTCGCCGAGAGGCGGGCCCTTCGTGTAGACCGACGCGATCACGACGCGCTCGCCCGCCGCGGTCCAGCTCGCGATCGTGCCGCCAACCGACAGCGCGGCGTCGTCGAGATGGGGCGAGATGACGAGCGTCGTCACCCTTCAAGTATGACGGATTCGACTCAGCTTGACCGACTTGCGTCCTCGCGCGACCATGGGTTTGATGGGGGATTCGCCGACGGAGCGGGAGGAGACTGCGCTGCCGACGGTCCTCGAACCAGGCCCGACCGGCAACGACTCTGCGACCGAGCTGACGACCGGCGCTCGCCTCGGGCGCTACATCGTGCTCGATCGCGTCGGTCGCGGCGGCATGGGCGTGGTCTACGCCGCGTACGATCCGGATCTCGATCGCAAGGTCGCGGTCAAGTTGATGCGGGCGCGCGCCGGGCTCGGCAGCGCGGGCAGCGCGTGGTTATTGCGAGAAGCCCAGGCGATGGCGGCGCTCACTCATCCGAATGTCGCGGCGGTTTACGACGTCGGCACGATCGACGATCAGCTGTTTCTCGCGATGGAGCTGCTCGAAGGCTCGCTCGCGCGTTGGCTCGATCACGATCATCCGTGGCGCGACGTCATGGCGCGCTTTCTCGAAGCCGGTCACGGGCTCGCCGCCGCGCACGCAGCCGGCATCGTCCACCGCGACTTCAAGCCCGACAACGTGCTGCTCACGAGCGACGGCCACGCGAAGGTCACGGACTTCGGGCTCGCGCGCGCTGATCCGTTGTCGAGTGGCTTGCTGTCGCCCGCGGGATTGTTGCAATCGCCAATGACCGTCGCCGGCGAGATCGTCGGGACGCCGGTGTTCATGCCGCCCGAGCAGTTGCGCGGCGAGACGAGCGACGCGCGCGGCGATCAGTTCGCGTTCTGTATGTCGTTCTTTCGCGCGCTGTACAAGACCGACCCGTTCGGCGTGAAGGGCGACGGCCGACTCGAGGCGATCACCGCGAACAAGTTGATCGACCCGCCGACCGGCGGCCCCGCGCCCACGTGGATGTATCGCGCGATCATCCGAGGGCTGCGCGCTGATCCCGCCGAGCGTTGGCCGGACATGGCCACGTTGATCGCGACGCTCGAGCGTGATCCGGCGGTAGCGCGCAGACGCGTCGTGATCGGCGCGACGCTGGGCATCGCACTCGTCGGCGCCGGGGCGGCGTACGCGCTCGCATCGCACTCGTCGCCACCGCTATGCTCTGGAGCCGACGGCAAGCTCACCGGCGTGTGGGACGCGACCGCGCGCAGCCGCGTCGAGACCGCGTTCGCCAAGTCCCGCGCACCGGGTGAGTCGGACGCGTTGCACGACACCGAGCGCGAGCTCGACAGCTATGCGCGCGACTGGATCGCGATGCGGACCGAGGCATGCGAGGCGACTCGCGTCCGCGGCGACCAGAGCGAAGACGTGCTGACGTTGCGCACCGATTGCCTCGACTCGCGACTGGTCGAGTTGCGCGCGTTCATTCGCGAGCTCGCGACCGCCGACGGCAACATGGTGCCGCACGCAGCTGCCGGCGCGAAGGCGCTGAGCGGGCTCGCCGGTTGTGCCGACGTGCCGGCGCTGCGCGCTCCCGATCGGCTGCCGAGCGAGCCGAACAGCCGCGCGCGCATCGTGGCGCTGCGCGACAAGCTCGCCGAGGGTCGCGGCTTGCTCCAAGCGGCGCGGCTCAAAGAGGCGCTCGCGATCGCGAAGCCGGCGACCGCAGAAGCGACGAAGCTCGGCCATCGACCGACCGAAGCCGAGGCGTTGCTACTCGCCGGCGAGATCGAGCTCCAGATGTCGTCGGGCGATGCCGAAGGTGACTTGTTCAACGCCGGGCTCGCCGCCGAAGCCGGCAAGTCCGACGCGCTCAAGCTCGAGTCGTGGCTGTACCTCACGTCGGTCGCGCTCACCGGATCGAAGTTCGAGCTCGCACTCCGGCGCTCGCAACAGGCGAAAGCGACGCTCGAGCGGATCGGCAAACCGTGGCGCCAGGAAGCGCAGCTCCTCCGCTTGGAGGTCCAGATCAACGGCCTGCAAGGCCACCTGCCCGAAGCGCTCGCGTCCGCCGAAGAACAACGCAAGCTCGTCGAGCGCGAGCAGGGCACGACGACGCTCGAATACGCGAACGCGTTGAAAGCGAAGGCCGACGTGCTCGGCGAGCTCGGTCGCCAGGCCGAAGCGCTCGACGACTTTCGCGCGGTGCTCGCGATCACCGAGCAGCAGCTCGGTCCCAAGCACGGCGATCTCGCGGTCGTGCTCACGAACATGGCAGTCGTCGAGTACTACCTCGGCCAACCCGAAGAGAGCGCGAAGCACGCGCGGCGCGCACTTGCGATCACCGAAGCGGTGTATGGCACCGACTCACCCGAGACCGCCGCGGCGCTGACGATGATCGGCACCGCGCTGCTCGCCCAACGCGACTACGCGGGCGCACTCGACACGTTTCAGCGCAGCGAGCAGAGCGTCGAGCACGCGCTCGGGCCCGATCACCCGTCGCTCGCGGACCCGCTCGCGAACATCGGCAGCATGCTCGTCCAGCTCAAGCGACCCGCCGAGGCAGTCCCGTACCTCGAACGCGCGATCGCGATCGCGTCGAAGAATGCCGCCGGCGACAGCCTCGACATGGTCCAGCTGCTCGCTTCGCAGTGCGATGTCTTGCGCGCCGCCGGTCAGCTCGATGCCGCGATCGCAGCGGGCCGGCGTGCGCTCGCGATGGCCGAACGGGCATTCGGCAAGACCAGCTCGCGGTTGTTCGATCCGCTGAGCACGCTCGGTCGCGCGTTGCTCGACGCCAGGCAGCCGCGCGAAGCCTCGGAGCTGCTCGATCGAGCGCTCGCGGCGCCGGCCGGGGACCCGAGCTCGCTGCCCGAGGTCGAGCTCGCAGCAGCGCGAGCCGCGTGGCGCACCGGTACCGCTCGCGATAAAGCGCTCGAGCTCGGTCGCAAAGCGCGCGATGACTACGGCAAGCTCGGTACGCGCTGGGCTACCGAACGCGCCGAGGTCGATGCCTGGCTCGCGCACCCCGAGTGACGCTAGTGCGCGTGCAAGTGGCCAGCCATCGAGCCCGGCGGTGGCACCGGCACGATCATCAGCGCGTGTGGCGTCTTCTCGTCGACGACGAACAGCGGCGAGGTCGGCGACCCGTCGGAGCCGAGATCCGCGGACGTCAGGTTCGGCGCGTAGAACATCAAATGGCCGGGAAACGGCACCGCGACGCCCTTGTCTTCATCGACGGTCACGACGTTATGGGGCGACAACATGTAGATCACGCCCGGGCGCGACGGCGCCTTGAACGTGCCGTCCGCGAACGCAGCCTTCACCGCTTTGCGAATGTCGGGCTCGGCGGTGCCCTTCGCGCGCAGCGCCGCAACCATCTGGAGCCGCGGCAAGAACGTCTTGACGCCTTCGGCATCGATGCATTGGGGCTCGGTCGCATTCGGGATGCGATGATCGACGAGGCAGACGAAGCCGTTCTGCGACTTGCGCGCTTCGACGTAGCCGGTCTTGTCGTGGACCCACACGCCCGCCTTCGCGGTGACGCTGGGCGGACCGGCCTCGAGTGCGAGCGCGGTCTCGTGGTCGCGATCGAGGGCTGCAGGTGCATCGGCGGACGCCGCCGAGACGAAACCGAAAGTGGCTAGAACCGCGGAAGTCAGCCGAGTCAGCATGATGGGGTCTCCTTGACCCTCACCACGATCGAGACCGCCGAAACGATGCTCAGTACGTACCGGCCGGCGGTTTGATCAGGTTGACCGTGGGGTTACCTGCGGCGTCGATCGTCCCTTGCAGCGTGAAGGTCGCCGGCTCGGTATCGCAGTCGGCATCGCCGATCGCATAAGCAGTGAACGACGTGGCGCTCGTGCCGACGAACGAAAAGCCGTACGTGCTCTCGTCGTCGACCGAAAAGCCCATCGCGCTCCAGGTCGGGTCGGCCTTGAATGCGGATGGCGTCGCGGGGCACTTGTTGTTGACCGTCGCACCGGGCGCCGACTCGGTGCCACCCTTCATGCCGCAACATCCGGTCTTCGGATTCACACCGGTCGGCAGGAACGCGGCGTTGCCGACGGTGAACGACGAGCTCTCGCCGAACGCACGCTTCTGCATCTTGCCGATCGCGTTGAGCTCGATCGCCGCTCCTGACACGCCGCTCGACCGCTTGTGTTCCTTCGCGCCGCCGCCCGACATGCACGCGCTCGCATCGTCCTCGCTCTTGATGTTGGCGACGCACGTGCGCATCTCGTCGGACCACTTGTCGCCGACACACGCTGCGACCGCATCTGCCATCACCTTCTTGTCGGAGAGCTTCGTGGCGACCTTCGACGCTTTCGCGAGCGCGTCGTCACAGCTCGGCGCAGCGCCGCCTTTGCAACCGGCGAGAGTGATGGAGACGACGAGGGCGAGCTTGGAGATCGGAGTCATGCGCGGCAGCATAGACGCGAATCGCACGCGCCGCGGGTCATCTCGTCGTCAGGTGCGACATTTTCGATGCTCTCACCGCGCCGGTCGCTAGTACACGCCGGCCGGTGGCTTGATCAAGTTGACCGAAGGGTTGCCGGCCGCGTCGATCGTGCCCTGCAGCGTGAACGTCGCGGGGATGCCATCGCAGTCGGCGTCGCCGATCGCATACGCGGTGAACGACGTCGCGCTCGAGCCGACGAACGAGTAGCCGTAGATGCTTTCTTCGTCGACCGAAAAGCCCATCGCGCTCCATTGCGGGTCGGCCTTGAACGCGGACGAGGTCGCCGGGCACTTGTTGTTGACCGTCGTGCCCGGTGCCGACTCGGTGCCGCCCTTTTGGCCGCAGCAGCCGGTCTTCGCGTTGGCGCCGGTCGGTAGGAACGCGGCGTTGCCGACGGTAAACGACGAGCTCTCGCCGTAGTTGCGCTTCTGCATCTTGCCGATCGCGTTGAGCTCCATGCCGGCTTCGGTCGCCTTCGACTTCTTCATGTGGCCTTCCGACGTCGCCACGCACGCGGCCGCATCCTTCTCGTCTTTGATGTCGGCGATGCACGAGCGGAACGCGTCTGGCCACTTTTCGTCGACGCACTCGGCGACCGCATCCTTGATCCCCTTCTTGTCGCCGAGCTTCGGCACGGCCTTCACCGCTTTCGCAATTGCTTCGTCGCAACTCGGCACGGCTCCGCCTTTGCAACCGGCGAGCGAGATCGAGCTGACAAGAATCAGCTTGGTCGTGGTCATGGTCCGCAGCATAGAGTCCGGCCTGGCGAATCGCAGCGGCTGTGGGTGTAATCTGTTCGATACATGGCGATGTCTCGATGGCAGTGCGCGTTCGTAGCGGTGGTCGCAGCGAGTTGCGGCGGTGGTTCGTCGCATCACCTTAACGATGCATCGAGCACGAGCTCGCCCGGCATCTACGTCACGCAAGGCGGAACGGTGCTCGTATTCGACATCACCGCGATCGGCGACGCCGCGCCAGTGCGGACGATCGCGGGCGCTAATACCGGGCTCGGCTTGCCGATCGGGATCGCGGTCGATCATCGCAACAACATCTTCGTCGCCGACCGCACGCAATCCGTGGTGGCGGTCTTTGCGACGAACGCGAATGGCAACGTCGCGCCGGTCAGCACGCTGACCGCGACGAACATGCTCTCGCCCGAAGGGCTCGCACTCGGCCCGAACGAAGACGTCTATGCCTCGACCTGCCCCGGTTGCGGCGAGTCGGCCGGCGGCGACGTAGCGATCTTCCATTTCCCGGCGGGCTCGATGACCAGCGACTTTTCGATCGACGGCGCCGACACTGGCCTCAGCGATCCTGATTCGATCACGGTCGACGCGAATCACGACCTGTTCGTGTCGAACGCGTTCGGTGGCTTGGTCTCGATCTATGCGCAAGGTGCGACCGGTGACACCGCGCCGACGAGCTCGTTCACGCCGGCGGGTGGCCCGAACATCCAAGGGTTGGCCCACGGCACGAGCACGATCGCGATCACCGATCCCAGCGACGGCGTCGCGCTATACGACGCATCGTCGGTCGGCAATGCGACCCCGGCCGCCACGATCGCAAGCTCGGCGCAGTTCCCGCTGGTCTATCCCGGTGGGATCTTCTTCGACGAAACGGTGTCGCCTCCCGATCTCTACGTCGTCGACTACTCCGGCAACGCGCTCTATGTCTTGCACACCGCCGGCACCGAGCCCGCGCTGGCGCTCGCAAGCGTGACGACGATCAGCGGTCCGACGACCGGCCTCGCCTCGCCGTTGCAGATCGCCGTCGTCCATTAGGCTCACTCGGTCGCGCCGGCCGCGATCCACCGACGGATCGATTCGATCTTGTCCTGGCACATCGTCGGCAGACCAAACGGCATGGTGCCGTCCTTGGGCAGCGGTCCGGCGACGTCCCCGATCGCCACCATCAAGTAGCTGTGATCGGCATCCGCGGGCACGACCAGCGTCCAGCTCGGCTGTTCGACCGATGGCCGGCTAACGAGCTGATCGTGCGCACTACCATCGATCAAGCTCAAGTGGTCGGCTTGCGCGCCCGTGCCGCCGTGACACGACGCGAACGTACAGTTCGCAGAAAACACGTTCTGTTGAATCCACGCGAGGTCGCTGTGGTCTTGCGCCGCGACGCACTCCGCCGACAGCTCGGCGCTAGCATCCGGCGTGGCATCCAGCGCGAGCCGGCAACCGGCGATTACGAACAACGTGGCAGCGAACAAGGAGCGCATGGCCGCATAGCTCAGCAAACGGCGCGCCGGTCGCAGCGCCGGAGATCCAACGCGTTAGCGCCGTTCGGTGACCGCCGCACCGGTCAACGGTCCTCTCGAGCGGACAGCGCCCGCACACAGTACGCTCGATGGCAGGTGCGACTCCCCGGCCGTTCGCAGCGTCCGGAAAGATGAGAACGTGATCATCCCGATCGGACACGATCAACAGATCCGCGGCCTGCCATGGGCGACGTTCGGCATTATCGCGATCTGCACGCTGGTTCAGATCTACGCCAGCGCGATCGCGCCGACCAGCCACGACATCCTCGCGAGTCAATCGCTCGCGATGCTCGACAAGATCCCGATGTTTCGATTCGGCTACGAAACCGGGAGCGGCATCAACTACAAGCTGCTGACGTGCGCGTTCGTCCACGCTGGCTGGCTGCACTTGATCGGCAACATGCTGTTTCTGTGGCTCGCCGGATCGGTGCTCGAGGATCGCTGGGGTCGGGTCAAGTTTGTCGTGTTCTACTTGGCCGGCGCCGCTGCTTCCACGCTGTCCTTCGACTGGCTCTACCACGGCGACACGATGATCCTCGTCGGCGCGTCCGGTGCGATCTCGGCGGCGATGGGCGCGTTCCTCGTCTACTACCATCGTGCGCAGATCCGATTCTTCTACTGGTTGTGGACACGCACCGGAACCTTCTTCCTCTCGGCGTACGTCGCCCTGCCGCTCTGGCTCGTCGAGCAACTGCTATGGGCGAAGCTCGAGCCGACCGCGGGTTTCTCGGGCACCGCGTACACCGCTCACATCGGCGGCTTCGCGTTCGGGCTCGTCGTCGCGGTCGTTGCGAGCAAGATCATCGGCCGCAACGACGTGCCGGTCGACAACCCAGACTTCGACGATCCGATCCCGACCGCGACCGCGATCGGCGCGACCATCGGTAAAGCGGTCGCCAAGTCACCTGCGAAGCTGGCGAGCCCTCCGGATCCCGAACGCGTTGCTGCGTGCATGACCGCGATCGAAACCAGAGACGCGGCTGCGGTCCGGACGCTCGGCTCGCGTACGATCATCGACTTGTCACGCGCCGGCCAACACGCGCGCGTGCTCGAACTCTATCAAGCGATCACGAAGGCGTTCTCGGTGTCGCGGCTCACCGACGGCGCGCTCGTCGCAGTGGCGAGTGCCGCCGATGCGTTGCGCGACCGCGAGCGCTACGTCTCGGTCGTCGACACGTTCATGCGCGAGCAGCCCGAAAACCGAGCGCTGCCCGACCTGATGTGGCGCGCGATGCGTTATCACACCGAAGCCGGCCGTCACGATCAGGCGACCGATCTACTCGAAGCGCTGGTCGCCCGCTTCCCGCGCGATCCGATCGGCGTCCAGGCCAACGCGATGCTCAGCCAACGCGGCCGCTAACTCACGGCTCGGCGAGTCCGAGTAGATCGGTTTCCAGGTCGACGACCGCCTGCAGCTCCGGCCCGTAGTCACCGTTCTCGAACTGGGCGAAGTGAGCGAGGAAGACATCGCTATTCGTCAGCACGATGAAGCCTGCGCCGGTGGTCGGGTCGAACCACATGTCCGTGCTGATCCCGCGATCGACGCCGGAGTGTCC
>CAZDGY010000114.1:0-11145 GCA_964504685.1 uncultured Kofleriaceae bacterium
CCGATCGAGCAAAAGCCAAGCGAGCAGAGTGCCCGCGACGACCGCACGCTTCCACGACATCGCTTCGCTCGGTCGTCGAAACCAACCGAAGAATACGGCGAGCAGCCCCGTGGTCAGCAACATCATGTCGCCGTCTTTGAGGAACAGATAGACGTACGTCAGCGGATGCGACAGCGCTACCAACAGCGCGAATAGCCCCGCCCATCGATCGTTCCATACCGACCGGGTCAGCCAGTAGATCATCACCATCAGGGCGACGAAGCAGATCAGGTTGTAGCCGAGGATGCCCATCTCGTAACCGTGCTGCCCGGTGACCGTGTACAGCGCGGCGATCGCATACGCGGTGAACGGGAACCGGTCGGCGTTGACCCAGTTCTCGTCGTGCAGCTTGCCGCGCTGATCATAGAAATCGATCAGGAACGTCGGCAGGTCGTTCGCGGTATAGCCACGACCCTCTGCGATGTTCTTCGCGACGTACGCCGTGCGCCCGCTGTCGGTCATCCGGACCTCGTGCGCTGTGTCGGCGCTGAGGTAGTTCATCTTCCACAGCGCGAAGACCGACAGCGCGACGATGAGGACCGTGAACACCGCGAGCTCGATGATCAGAGCGCGGCGCGACAGCGAGGACTCCTCAGACACGGCGCGGCGAATCTAGCGGGTTTCCGGCCGCTCCGGGTGCGTTCGGCCCCCAGTCGCTAGCCCACGGCAGGCGTTGCAACGCCCCGGGAGCCACGATACCAAGGCGGCAGTGGTGCATCTCCGGACCCTCCTCGACCAGCTGCGTGGCAAGCGCGTGGTCGTCGTCGGCGACGTGATGCTCGACGAGTACTTGAAGGGCGACGTCGCGCGGATCTCGCCCGAGGCGCCGGTGCCCGTGCTCGAGGTCCGCAGCCACGACTATCGGCTCGGCGGCGCTGCGAACGCGGCGGCGAACATCGCAGCGCTCGGCGGCGCTACGACGTTGGTCGGCGTCGTCGGCAACGACGAGACCGCTCAGATCCTGCGCGCCCAGCTCGCGAGCCTCGCGATCGCGGGCGAGCTCGTGACCGACGCGGGCCGGCCGACGAGCAAGAAGACGCGGCTGGTCGCGCAGCAGCAGCAGATCGTGCGCGTCGATCTCGAGCAGCGCACGCCGATCGGCGGCGAGGTCGCGGCGAACGTGCGCGCGGCGATCGATCGCGCGCTGGTCGGCGCCCACGCGATCGTCGTGTCTGACTATGCGAAGGGCGTCGTGACCGCGGAAGTCGCGCAGTACGCGATTCGCGCGGCGCGCACCGCCGGCGTCGCTTCGATCGTCGATCCGAAGCAGCGCAGCTTCGCCGCCTATGCCGGTGCGACGGTGATCACGCCGAACCTGCACGAGCTCGAGGGCGCGGCGCCGCATCACGCGACGTTCGAGGTCGAGCGCGCCGCGACGTCGCTGTTGCCGCTGATCGACGGCAGCGCGTTGCTCGTCACGCGGAGCGCCGACGGCATGACGCTGTATCGCACCGGCAAGCCGCCGGTCCACGTGCCCGCGATGGCCAAAGAAGTGTTCGATGTCACCGGCGCGGGCGACACCGTGGTCGCGACGGTCGCGCTCGCGCTCGCGGCGGGGGTTGCGATCGAGCACGCGATCGAGCTCGCGAGCGTCGCGGCGGCGGTCGCGGTGTCGAAGCGCGGAACCTCGACGGTCAGTCCCGCCGAGCTCGCGGCGGCGCTGCCCTAGCGAGCCATGACCGCGGATCGGGCTCTCCGCACGCTGACGATCGCCGTGGCGATCGCGTTCGCGACGATCGGCCTCGCGTTGCCGCATTCGATCGTGCTCGGCGGTATGGCGTGGCTCGTCGCGCTGTTCCTCGCGCTGTCCGGCTGGGGCTGGCTGGTCACGCGAGTCGCGCAGACCGACGACGTCGACTTCGGGCTGCGCACCGCGTGGGGCGTCGCGGCGTATCTCGGCGTCGCCGGCGTGCTCGTCATGGTCGGCCTGTGCTCGCGCGGGATGATCCTCGGGCTCGTTGCGATCGGGCTCGCCGGCTTTGGTTGGCGCGAGCTGGTCACGCCGGAGCCGATCGCCGACCGGTTGCGTGCAGCCAGTGCGTTCGTGCGCGCTCGCCCGCTCGTTGCGGCGCTCGCGATCGCCGGCGTGCTCGTCGCCGCGATCGTGATCCTCGGGGCGATCGTCCAGCTCGAGCGCAACCCATGGGACGACGACCTCGCGTACACGCCTTTTGTTCGGCGGTTGCTCGACACCGGCGATCTGATCGAGCCGTTCTCGTTTCGCCGACTCGCCGCATATGGCGGCCAGACCGCGCTGCAAGCGCTCGGCGCCGCGCGCGGCAACCTGGCCGCGGTTCACCTCGTGGATCACGGGCTGTGCTTCGGGCTCGTGCTCATGCTCGTCGTCGGTCACGCGCGGGCGCGCACGCCGGCGCTGTGGCTCGGCCTCACGATCGCGCTGTTGCTGCTGCTGCCCGACATCTCGATCAACACCGCGAGCTACTGGAGCGGCGCCGCGGGTTTTCTCGCGCTCTATCGCACGATCGAGCAATCGGACGAACGGCCGCGCACCGCGTTCGCGATCGCCGCGCTCGTCGCCGCTGCGACCTGCACGTTGCGGCACAGCTACCTGCCGGTCGTCGTGTTGTTCCTCGGGTTTGTCGCCGGTTCGAGGCTGGTGCGCGCGGCGTCCGAGTCGTCGTGGCGCGAAGCGTGGCGCGCCGAGTGGCGGCGCTGGAAGGTCGCGCTCGCGGTGGTGCTGCTCGCGCTCGTGCCGTGGTGCCTCGCGGCGTTCTCGTCGAGCCGCACGTTCTTGTTTCCGCTGATGCAGGGCACGTGGAATCACGGGCTGTCGCTCGATCCGTCGGCATGGACGTGGACGGATTCGCTGTCGCATCTGATCGCGAGCTGCCTCGAGGTTCAGCCGATCGCGGTCGGCATCGTGTTCGCGCTGCTCGCGCCGTTCGTCGTCGATCCGAGGCCCGGTCGGCCGATGACCTCGATGTTCGTCGCGGCCGGGATCGGGTTCTTGCTGCTCGTGCATGGGTTCGGCAGCGCCGATGCGATGACGCTATGGCGCTACGCGTTCGGCTACACGTTGCCGCTCGTGCTGGTGCTCGCGCTCGAGGCCTCGGCCGATCCGGCGCCGATCCGAGTGACCGCGCTCGGCCGGTGGGTGTTGCTCGCCGCGCTCGTCATCCAGATCGGGTTCGCGCGCACCGGCGTCGTCAAGCGCTACGCCGGGATGTTCCGCGATTTGCGCGACGCGATCGCGGACGGCGGCGGTGCGCCCGAGCGCGAGGTCGAACGCGAGCGCTACGCAGCGATGCAAGCGAGCGTGCCTGCCGGCGAACGGCTCGCGGTGATGGTCGACGATCCCGCGTACCTGGACTTCAACCGCAATCCGATCGCGAACCTCGATACGCCCGGCTTCGCGAGCCCCGGCACGCAGCTCCCGTCGTTCAACGGCGCCGAGGCGATGCGCGCGTACTTGCTCGACGAAGGTTATCGCTATGCCGCGTTCGTGAAGTCGGACCGCTCGCGCTACTTTTTTCGCCGCGGGTTCTGGATGTGGCGGCTGTTCAACGACGCCGAGATCTTCCAGGCGATGAGCGCGTACGCGATCGATACGATCGACAACTTCGCGACGCTAACCAGCAGCTCGCGCGTGCTCTACGACGACGCCGGCCTCGTCGTGCTCGATCTCGAAGCGCATCACAAGCCGGCGCTCGAGCTCGATCCCGCCGACGAATCGCTCCGACGCGACGATTACGTCCGCAAGCTCGCCGTCCACGAAGGCTTGTTCGGCGAGTGGAGATTGAGCTCGCGCAGCGACATCGTGATCGAGGACGGGCTCAACGGCATCACGTACCTCGACCCGGCAGCGCTCGCGGATCCGCACTGGAACGATGCCTACGATCGCGCGCACGAGCCGACGACCGGCACGCCGGTGAAGTGGATGCAGCGCCGCGTCCATTGGCGAGTCAAAGGCGATCGCGCGATGCACCTCATGCTGCGCGGTCACGTCAACCTCAACGCGCTGTACAGCCGGCCACGGCTCGACGTGTCGCTCGACGGAGAGCTGATCGCATCGACCGTGGTCGACATCCGCGGCAACTACATCGTCGACGTCGTCGTACCGGTCGAGCTACTCGACGGTTGGTGCGATCTCTACGCGGTGTGGAACACGATCGGCCAGCCCGAGAAGGATGTCAAAGACCTGCGGATCGCGCGGCTCGAGGAGCTGGTGTGGGAGCCGCGGTAGTCGCCGGCCTCGCGATCGGCGCGCCGTGGCTCGCGTGGCTCAGCGGTGGCTCGACCGGGTTCGTCGCGATCGCGCTCGTCGCCGCGTTTCATGGCTGGGGGCGACTCGTCGCGCGCCTCGCTCATCGCAACGTCGATCCGGTGCTCGCGATCTGGTGGGGCATCGCGGCGATGGTCGCGCTGTCCGGCGCCGCGATTGCGCTGCACGTCTACAGTCCGAACGCGCTCGTCGTCGCCGGCGTCGTCGCGCACACGATCTGGCTGTTGCTCGCGGTGCGCCCACCGGCGATCGCGAATCGCTATTTGATCGTGCCCGGAGCGATCATCGCGCTGCTCGCGGTGCTGCACGTACTCGGCGCGGTCGGTGGCGTCGCTGGCCATGCGTTCGATGACGACGGCAACTTCGCCGCGCAGTGTAGGCGCCTGGTCGACACCGGAGCGCTCGGCGACGCGATCGGCTATGCGCGCAGTGCTCAGCTCGGCGGCCACGCTGCGATCGCAGCGCTTGCAACCGGATTCGGCGGTGCCGAGCTCGCGCATGTCGTCGACGCGCTCGCGTTTCCGCTCGTGCTCGCGCTCGTCGTGACTCGGATCGCGCCGCGCGACGCCGGCTCGGCGTTGTGGACGACGCTCGTCGTCGTGCTCGGCTCGATCATCGCGACCGCGTATCCGGACCTCGCGACCGAATGGCTCGCGATCGGCTTGGTGCTCGCGTTCGCGCTCACCGCGTACGGCGATCGCGAAGACGATGCGTGGCCGACCGACGCCCAGCTCGCCGCGCGCGCCGTCCTGCCTTGTGCGCTATGTGCCGGCGCGTTGATCGCGCTCCGCGCCGAGCTCGTGCCGATCGCGATGATCGGGCTGTGGTACGCGTGGTGGCGCCGCCGCCGGTCGCTCGCGTTCGATGTGTCGCGCATCGCCGTGCTGGTCCTCGGCGCCGCGCTGTGCGTGATCGGCTTCGCGTTAGCACGCCACGCGGCGTTCGCGAACGTGCGGGCCGCTGCGAGCTTGCTCGGCGCGGGTCGCTCGGGCTACGTCGCGCACCTCGTGTGGCCCCTCGCGATCGCGGCGCTGCTCGCCATCGCGATCGCGCTCGGCCGGCGCCGCGACCTCGGCACACCGACGCTCGTGCTATCCGCGCTCGGTGCGATGCTGATCTTCGATGCGCGCGAAGCGCCGGGGCGCACGAGCTGGGCGTGGCACTACATCGAGCTCGCGAGCGACATCGGCTACGGCCAGCATCGAGCGCCCGAGGGGGGCGACTACGAGCGCTTGCTGCGGCGCGTGCCCGATGGCGCGACGGTCGCGGTATGGGTCGGCCGGCCCGAGCTGCTCGACTATCGGCGTCATCGCATCGTCGATCTCCGCACGCCGCACACCGCGGCGCTGCATGGCTCGCTCGACAAGCTGATCACCGCGACCGGTGCGGGCTGGCTGCTCGTCGAGCGCGACGACACCGACGTCGCGACCGACCGCACCGCGATTGCCATTCGCGACGGTGTGAGCTTGATCGAGCTGCGCTAGGTCCGTGTTACAACCCGAGCTCGTTCGATGAAGACTTTGCCGACCACGCTGCCCGGCGTTGTGATGATCGAGCTCGACGTGTTCGGCGACCATCGCGGTCGGTTCATGGAGACGTATCGCCGCGATCGCTACGTCGAGCACGGCATCGGGGTCGGCGTCGAGTTCGTCCAGGACAACTTTTCGTCGTCGGCGAAGGGCATCCTGCGCGGCCTGCACTATCAGCTGCATCATCCGCAGGGCAAGCTCGTCCACGTCACGCGCGGCGAGGTGTTCGATGTCGTCGTCGATCTGCGCCGCGGATCGCCGACGTTCAAGCAATCGTTCGGCACGCGGTTGTCGGCGGACAACCATCGCCAAGTCTGGGTACCGCCCGGGTTCGCTCACGGCTTTCTCGTGCTGTCCGAGCAAGCCGACTTTGCCTACAAGGTCACCGCGAACTACGATCCGAGCGACGAGCGAGCCGTGATGTGGAACGACCCCGAGCTCGCGATCGCGTGGCCGACGGAGGGCGCACCGACGCTGTCCAAGAAGGACGCCGCGGCCCCTTCGCTGAGCACCGCCGAGCTGCCGCTGTACACGCCGTGAAGACGCTCGTCATCGGTTCACGCGGCCAGCTCGGGCGAACTGTCGCGCGGCGCGGCGGTGCGATCGTCGGCGGCGATCTACCCGAGCTCGACATCTGCGACGAGGCGTCGGTCGCGCGCGCGCTCGACCGCGACCAGCCCGCGCTCGTGATCAACGCGGCGGCGTACACCGCGGTCGACAAAGCGGAGTCCGAACGCGATCGCGCGTTCGCGGCAAACCGCGACGGCGCCGGCATCGTGGCGAACGCGTGCGCGCAGCGGCGAATTCGCTTGCTCCACGTGTCGACCGACTACGTGTTCGACGGTACCGCGACCCAGCCGTATCGCGAAGACGATCCGCTCGCGCCGCTCGGCGTCTACGGCGAGAGTAAAGCCGAAGGCGAGCAAGTCGTCCACGAAGCCGGTGGCACGGTCGTGCGCACGTCGTGGCTGTTCGCCGAGGGCGGCCCGAGCTTCGTCCACACGATGGTGCGGCTCGCGCGCGAACGCGAGCTGTTGCGCGTGGTGGCCGATCAGCGGGGTTGCCCGACGTATGCCGGCGACCTTGCCGATGCGTTGATCGAGCTCGGCACGCGACCGAAGCTCGCGGCGACCTACCACTACTGCAACAGCGGCGCGACGACGTGGCACGGGTTCGCACGCGCGATCGTCGAGGCGGTCCGCGGAGCTGGCCCGGTCGCATGCGAGCGAGTCGAAGCGATCACGACCGCCGACTATCCAACGCCGGCGAAACGCCCGGCCTACTCGGTCCTCGACACCACGCGGATCCGCAGCCTCGGGATCGAGCCGCCGCATTGGCAGCTCGGACTGCAGCGCGTGATCGCGCACGACTTCACGGAGAGCTAACCATGCGTCGGATCATCGTCACCGGAGGAGCCGGCTTCATCGGCTTCAACTACGTCCGCGAGCTGCTCGTCGCCGAGCCCGCGACCGAAGTCATCGTGCTCGACAAGCTGACGTACGCCGGTAACCCGCGGTCGATCGCCGAGCTTGCGACCGAGCCGCGCCTCAAGTTCGTGCAGGCCGATATCTGCGATCGCGCGGTCGTGCGCGAGCTGCTCGACAGCGCGAAGCCGGCTGCGATCGTTCACTTCGCGGCGGAGAGCCACGTCGATCGATCGATCGACGGCCCGGGCGACTTCATCCAGACCAACATCGTCGGCACGTTCAGCCTGCTCGAGGAGTGCCGGCGCTACCTCGCCGCGAGCCCCGATCCGAGCTTTCGGTTCTTGCACGTCTCGACCGACGAGGTGTTCGGCGCGCTCGGCCCGACCGGCGCGTTCTGCGAGGACACCGCGTACGATCCGCGCTCGCCGTACTCGGCGTCGAAGGCGTCGAGCGATCACCTCGTGTCGGCGTACGTCCACACCTACAAGTTCCCGGCGGTGACGACGAACTGCTCGAACAACTACGGGCCGTATCAGTTCCCCGAGAAGCTGATCCCGCTGACGATCGCGAACGCGCTCGCCGGCAATCGCCTACCGGTCTACGGCAAGGGCGAGAACATTCGCGACTGGATCTACGTCACCGATCACTGCGCGGCGGTTCGCGCGGTGCTCGCGAACGGCGCGATCGGCCAGTGCTACCTCGTCGGCTCGCGCAACGAGCGCACGAACCTCGACGTCGTTCACACGATCTGCGACGTGCTCGACGAACGCCGGCCGCGCGGCGACGGCTCGCACCGCAACCTGATCGAGTTTGTCGTCGATCGGCCCGGCCACGACTTCCGTTACGCGATCGATCCGACGCGGATCGAGACCGAGCTCGGCTGGCGAGCGTCGACCCATTTTGCCGACGGCATTCGCCGCACGATCGATTGGTATCTGGCGAATCGCGCATGGACCGATGCGATCAAGTCCGGGGCCTATCGCGAACGGCTCGGAGTCGGCTAGGTGACCCCAGCCCGCCGCCGCTTGCTCGTCGGGTGCGGGCTCCTGTTGATCGCGCAACGCATCCTGCTCGCGGGCCAGGACATCCGCTGGTTCTGGGATAGCCAGGCGTATCTAGAGCAAGCGCAGCAACCGTTCGATTGGTCGCAGATCTTCTACCCGAAGCCGATCCTGCCGTCGCTCATCTATCGACTGTGCGGCGTCGACCAGGGGTTTATCGTGATGCTGCAAGAGTGGCTGTCGCTGCTCGCGTGGCTCGCGTTCGGCGCCGCCTTGTTCGCGTGCTTCCGGTCGCCGCGCGCGCGGCTCGCGAGTGGCATCGCGGTCGTATTGCTCGTGCTCGATCCGTTCCGCATCGGGTTCTGCGACGTGCTGCTGTCGGAGTCACTCAACGACTCGCTGATGGCGCTGCTGCTCGCTTCGCTGCTCGTCGCGTTCGCCCGCACCGGCGCGCTCCGCACCTGGGCCACTGCATCCGCGGCGGTGATCGGCACCGCATGGCTGTTCGCGCGCGATACCAACGCAGTGGTCGCGCTCGTCGCGATCCCGACCGCGCTGATCGTGTGGCGAGGTGCGCTGCTGCGGCGTTACGCGGTCGTCGCGGTCATGGCGATCGTCGCCGCGGCGTCGGTGTTCGTGCTGTGGTCGACGACGGTCGTGCCGCCGCCGACCCGGCTGTCGTTTCAATCGATCATGGCGCCGGACTTCACCGCGCGGATGACGTACTCGATGATGGACAACCTCGTGTCGCGGGTGTTGCCCGACCGCGACGCGCGCGAGTTCTTCGTCGAGCACGGCTTACCGCAAGTCGACAAACTCGTCGCGATCGAACCCGAGGTCGGGCGAAATCGCCAAGCGATCTATCGCGACCCGGCGTTCGATCCCGCGCGGATCTGGATCGAGACGTCGTTCCGCTCGGTGTGGATCAAGTGGCTCGCTTTCCATCCGCTCGGCCGGATCAGCGATCAGCTGCGTCACAGCGGGCAGCTGCTCGGGGTCGCGAAGGACGACTATCTCGGCTACATGCCGGTCGGCTGGCACACGCGCGGCGCGTTCGGCAAGAAGTTGTCGCTCGCCTCGTACGACGTGGTGTTCCTGCTTGTACTGCTATTCGTGCCGGCGCTCTATCGCCGCCGCAGCGAGCCGCTCGCGAAGCTCGCGATCTGTCTCGTCGTCAGCGGTTGGGTCGGCGGGCTCTCCGCGTTCTACGGCGATGCGGCGGAGGTCGGCCGTCACTGTTACGGCGCCGGCCAGCAAGTGTTCGTCGCGATCGTGCTCGTGCTGTTGCTCGCGATCGAGCGGCTCAGCCCGAGCGCACCGCCTTCACCGCCTGCTTGACCTCTTCCCATTCGTCGCACCGCGCGTCGGCCGAGGCGCCGTCGACGTCGGGGCCGAACCGGATCGCGTGTCCGACCCCGGCGGCGCGCCCGGCTTCGACGTCGCTCGCCTTGTCGCCGATCACGATCGAGGATGCGAGGTCGATGCCGAGCTCTTCCGCGGCGTCGAGTAGCATGCCTGGCGCGGGCTTGCGACACGCGCAGTTCGCTTCCGGTGCGTGCGGGCAGTAGTAGAACGCGGCGAACGCCACGCCGGCCTCGGCGAACGCGGCGACGAACCGATCGTGCACCGCGGTCGCTTGCTCTGGCGTGACCAGGCCTCGCCCGATGCCGGACTGATTCGAGATCACGACGAGCAGCCAATCGCGCGACATCGAGCGCAGCGCCTCGGCCGCGCCGGCGATCAGCTCCACGCGCGCAGGCTCGCTCGGATAGCCGACATCCACGATCAACGTGCCATCGCGATCGAGGAACAACGCCCGGCGGCCCGACACGCCTACAGTCTACGTCGAGTCACGAGGATTCCGAGCCCGATCAGCGCGAGACCGCCGAGGGCGCCGAGCCCGAGGCCCATCGCCTTGCCTCCGGCGGGCGGTTGAGCGAAGCCACCCCGGCCGCTCGCGCTCTGGCGCACGCCGAGCTCCTTGATGTCGGCCTTGATCACAGTCGGCAGCGCGAGCGCGCCGCGCGGCGCAAACGCGAGCTTGGTCGCCGCGATCACCTGCTTGGCGTTGCCGTCCGGCGGCCCACCCCAGACGTTGCGGCGTGGGTTCTTGCACGCGACCGGCCCCGTCCACGGGTGGCGCACCGCATAACGCGCTTGGAAGTAGTTCTCGGCGCTCGCGATCGCCCCGGTCTCGAGCGCGCCGTTTGCACCCATCTGCTCGCGACCGCCGGTGATCGGCGTCGCCGCCTTGAACCGCAGGTCATCGGTGATGTCGTCTTTGCCGTAGCGCGCGTGCAGCCGGGTCAGCACGAAGTTGCCGGTCGCGATCTTGCCGCCGACCAAGTCGCCGCCGAGCGACATCAAGTCCTCCGGCGTCACGTCGAGCGTCGGGCACGGATCGCAGTGGTAGCCGTTCATCGCGGTCCACGCGTATTCGGTCACCACCGCTCGCGGATTCACTTCGATCGTCTTGTCGAACAGCGCGGCGTAGAACTCCCCGAACCGCGACTTCACGCTGTCTTTGAGATCGAAGTTCGTCGGGATCGTGACGTTCTTGTAGTTCGACACCTCGTAGCGCTTGTCCGGCGCGACGATGTTCACGATCAGATCTTGCTTGCCCGACGAGTTCGCCATCCCGAGTCGAATCGGCAGCGCGAACTCTTCGCTGTCGTACGAGAACCGCAGCGGCGATAGCGCGGCGTGGCCGTCGACCATCTGGACTTTCTTCGGATCGACCTTCGCGACGAAGAACTTCGAGCCACCCTCGACGTACGGCCGCAACAGCGGCTCGGCGCCCGGTGGAATCTGATAGTGGTTCTGGGTCAGCCAGCGCTCGAGCCCGGTCGAATCGGTCGCCGACAACACGAGGATCTTGTACTCGGCGACATCGAACTTCGCCTCGA
>CAZDGY010000115.1:0-11144 GCA_964504685.1 uncultured Kofleriaceae bacterium
GGCGGTGCGAGCGAGCAGCTTGCCGAGCAACTCGTCGCCGTCGGCATCGGCGCGCGCGCTGCCGGCGACTAGCAACGAGACCGCGACGACCACCAGACGCACTCGCACAGTGTAGCACTCGCAACCCGCATGCTAGCTTGAGCCGCGATGTGGGCTGAGCTCGAGCGTGCGATCGAAGCCGGCGCCGTGATCGCGTACGGCGCGACGCCCGGCTGGGCAGCCTGGCTCGCCGCGACGTTGGTTTCGCCCGCGACCGCGCCGGTCGCAGTCGTCGTGGCTCCTCGTGATGACGACGCGCGCTCGCTCGAAGCCGACATCCGGTTCTTCGCCGGGACCGGCTCCAGTGACCGGCTCGATCCGATCGCCGTGTTGCCCGGCATCGACGTGCCGCCCTACGCGGATCTGTCGCCCGATCGCAGCGGGATCGTCGAGAGAATCGCGACATTGTATCGGCTTGCCCACGCCGAGCTGCGACCGCGCGTCGTCGTGACGTCCGCCGAGGCGTTGATCCGGCGCACGATGGCGCCCGCCGAGCTGCTGTCGCGCGCGACCACCGTTAACAAGGGCGACACGATCGATCGCGATCAGCTCGCGGCACTGCTCGTCGCCGGCGGTTGGTCGCGCACGCCGATCGTCGACGAGCCCGGAACGTTCGCAGTGCGCGGCGGCGTGATCGACGTCTACGCGCCGCTGCATCCGCATCCGATTCGGATCGAGCTCTTTGGCGACGAGGTCGAATCGCTGCGCACGTTCGAAGCTGAATCGCAGCGCACGTTGCGCGCGGTCGACCGCGTCTACCTCCATCCAGTGCGCGACACGATCGCGACCGGCACGCGCGACGTTCGCACCCGGCTGCGCGAATACGCCGACGAGATCGCGTTTCCGTCGAAGGCGACCCGCCGCCTGATCGAGCAGCTCGAAGGCGGCGTCAGCTTCGTCGGCATCGAGGGCCTGTTGCCCGCTTTCCACGACGAGCTGGTCGCGCCCGATGCGTTCGCGCCCGCCGACGCGCGCTGGTTGATCGTCGATCCCGACGCGTGCCGCCGCGTGATCGCGGACGCGTGGAACGACGCCGAGGCGCGCTACAGCGAGCGCAAGGCCGCCGCGCTGTCGTTCCCACCCGACCGTCACTTCGTGCGCGAGCTCGCCGCGTTGGCGTCGCCGCGACGGATCGAATTGCCGACGCTGGAAGTCACCCAAGCGAGCGACGCGACGCCGGTGCGGGTCGAGGTCGACGACTTACGGCTGCTCCGCCAACAGCTCGACCACGCCCGCACGTTCACGACCGAGCACATCTCACCGCTGTACGACGCGCTCGCGAGCTGGCGCGATCGCGGCTTGCGCGTCGTGCTCGCGTGCGATTCGCAAAGTCGGTCCGATCGCTTGTTCGGCGTACTCGAAGCGCGCGGCATTCCAGTCCGCCTCGCCGCGGCCGGCGAGCTGCCTGGGGCGTTGAGCGGCATCTCGATCGTGTCGGGCGCACCGGCTCACTCGTTCGCATCGCCGAAAGACGGCATCGCGGTGGTCACCGCGGCCGACGTATTCGGCCAGCGCACGCACCACCCATCGGCACGCAAGAAACAGGCGAAGGATGCGCTGCTCGGCGGGGTCAGCGATTGGAGTCAGCTCGCGGTCGGCGATCACCTCGTGCACCAGAAGCACGGCGTCGGCCGCTACCAAGGGCTCGAGCGGCTGTCGGTCGTCGGCGCGCCCCAGCTCGATGCGCTGAAGCTCGAATACGACGGCGGCACGCTGTACCTGCCGGTGTATCGGCTCGGTGAGGTCCAGCGCTATGTCGGCGCCGAAGGCCACGCCCCGCGGCTCGACAAGCTCGGCGGCCTGACGTGGCTAACCACGACGAGCAAGGTCGCGCGCCACGTTCGAGCGCTCGCCGAGGAGCTGCTGCAGCTGTACGCGCAGCGCGCCGCGCTGCCCGGCTTTCCGTTCCCGCCCGCCGACGACCAATTTCACGAGCTCGAGGCGCAGTTCCCGTTCGACGAGACCCCGGATCAAGCCGAAGCGATCGAAGCGGTGCTCACCGACATGGAGGCGCCGCGCGCGATGGATCGGCTGGTGTGCGGCGACGTCGGCTACGGCAAGACCGAGGTCGCGATGCGCGCGATCTTTCGCTGCGTGCAAGGCGGCAAGCAAGCGTGCGTGCTCGCGCCGACGACCGTGCTCGTCGAGCAGCACTTCCGCACGATGTCGGAGCGGTTCGCGTCGTTCCCGCTCACCGTCGGCAAGCTGTCGCGGTTTCAATCGAAGGCCGACCAAGTCGATACCGTCAAGAAGCTCGCGGGCGGCGGCGTCGACGTCGTGGTCGGAACGCATCGTCTACTGTCCGCCGATGTTCGGTTCAAGGATCTCGGCTTGCTCGTGATCGACGAGGAACAGCGCTTCGGCGTCGCACACAAGGAGCGAATCAAGAAGACCAAGACGCAGGTCGACGTGCTGACCCTGACCGCGACGCCGATTCCGCGCACGCTCCACCTCGCGATGGCGAACCTGCGCGACCTGTCGATCATCGCGACGCCCCCGGCCGATCGTCGGGCGGTGCGCACGTTCGTGTCGCGGGTCGACGACGCGGTGATTCGCGAGGCGATCGAGCGCGAGCTCGCGCGCGGCGGTCAGGTCTTCTTCATCTCGCCGACGATCGGCACCGCGCCGCGCAAAGAGCCGGACCATCGCCTCCCGAATGACTCGCGCCCGCAGCGCCGCACGCGCCCGCGCGACGACGATCGCACGATCGACGAGTGGGCCGAGTACGTCAAGCAGCTCGTGCCAACCGCACGCGTCGGCATCGGTCACGGCGCGCTGTCCGCCGATCAGCTCGAGAAGGTCATGGTCCAGTTCGTTGCTGGCGAGCTCGACGTGTTGGTCGCGACGACGATCGTCGAAAGCGGCCTCGACATCCCGCGCGCCAACACGATGTTCGTCGCGCGCGCCGACGCGTTCGGCCTCGCCCAGCTCCATCAGCTGCGCGGTCGCATCGGCCGCAGCAAAGATCGCGCGTACTTCTATCTGCTCGTGCCCGAGCCCGAGCACCTGACCGAGGACGCGCGACGCCGGCTCGAAGCGCTGCAGCGATTCACCGAGCTCGGCGCCGGCTTTCAGATCGCGTCGCAGGATCTCGAGCTGCGCGGCGGTGGCGAGCTGCTCGGCGCGAAGCAATCCGGCTCGATCGCCGCGGTCGGCTTCGATCAATACGTCAAGATGCTAGAGCAGTCGGTCGCCGAGCTACGCGGCCAGCCGATCCACAGCGAGATCGATCCCGAGCTCGCGATCGAGCTGCCGGGCTTCATCCCGGACGACTACGTTCCGGATCCCGGCCAGCGGCTCGAGCTGTACAAGCGACTGTCCGCGATCGAAGGCGATGACGAGCTCGCGGTCGTGATGGGAGAGATCGCCGATCGCTATGGCCCGCTCCCCGGCGAAGTCATTTGGCTCGGCGACCTGATGGGGGTCAAAGCAATCGCCCGGCGCACGGGCGCGCTCGCGCTCGAAATCTCGAGTGCCCGAATCGCGATCGCGTTGCCCGACGACAGCCCGCTGGGTCGCGCCGCGCTCGCCGCAGGCTGGCGGCGACTGCCCGACAGGAGATACGCAATCGCGCCATCGGCGCCCGGTCCGTCGGGGGCAAGGCGGGCCTTGTTGGCGCTCCTCGACCGTGCTACGGACCATAGTTAACCGTGCAGAAGCTGACCGGAATTGCGTGCGCACTCGCACTGTGCATCGGCTGCCAGAAGCACGACGACGCCAAGCCGGCGCCCGGTCAACCGCACGCGTCGAACGACAAAGCGGCTGCGCCCGGCGCGCAGAGCAACGACGAGCTCAACACGCCGGTCGCGAAGATCGATGACATCACGATCACGCTCGGCGAGTTTCAAGACCGGATCAATCGCCAGTCGCCGTACATCCGCCAGCGCTACACGTCGCTCGAGCTCAAGAAAGAGTTCCTCGAGTCGATGGTGCGCTTCGAGATCCTCGCGAAGGAAGCGTATCGCCGGGGCTACGACAAGGATCCCGAAGTCGTTCGCACGATGAAGCAGGTGATGATCCAGAAGCTGATGCGCGACGAGTTCGACAGCAAGGTCACCGCCGACTCGATCACCGACGACGAAATGAAGAAGTACTACGACTCGACGATCGCCGACTACGTCAAGCCCGAAGAGGTCCGCGCGTCCGCGATCATCCTCAAGAACAAGGCGCAGGCCGATCGCGTACTGCTCGAAGCCAAGGGCGACGCCGGCAAGACCAACAAGGGCTTCCGCGATCTCGTCGGCAAGTACTCGGCGGACGAGGAGACCAAGCTACGTGGCGGTGACTTGCGCTACTTCAACGCCGGGACGCCGACCAAGGACGTGCCGGCACCGGTCGTCAAGGCGGCGTTCGCGCTCGCCCAGACCGGCGATGTCTCGGGCGTGGTCGACGCGGGCAACGGCACGTTCTACATCCTCAAGCAGACCGGCCGGCGCAAGGCGCTGACCAAGTCGTTCGACGACGCGAAGTCGCAGATTCGCAGCAAGCTGTTCCGCGACAAGCGACTGCAGGCGCAGAAGGACTTCGTCGACAACCTCAAGGCCCAGGCCAAGATCGAGGTGATCGACGGCGCGCTCGCGAAGGTAAAGATCGACACCTCTAATGCCCCGGGCGACGACCGCAAGGACCTCATGCCGCCCGCACCGGCGACAGGAACCGGGTCGGGCTCGGGCTCGAGCGCCGGCTCGGGTCAGCCGTAGGCAACCACCCAAACGAATGTCAGGTCTTATCGCCATGCCCCGGAATTCGCTTGTTGCCGTCGCTGTCCTCACGTTGGCGCTGGCCATCACGCCGCGGCTCGCTGCCGCCGGTGCTGACGACCCCAAGGTCAAATCGCCGAACGCCGGCAAGAAGCTGTCGCTCGAGCGGGTCGTCGCGGTCGTCAACGACGCGATCATCCTGTCGAGCGAGCTCGATGCGCGGATGATTCCAGTGCTGCAAGAGATCACGCAGATCACCGACCCCGCCGAGCGGGAGCGGCGCAAAGCGAAGATGCGCGGCCAGCTGCTCGACGACATGGTGAGCGAAGAGTTGATCGTCCAAGCCGCCGACGAAGCGAAGATCGAGGTCGACAGCTCCGAGGTTCAAGCCGCACTCGACGAGATCAAGCAAAACAACAACCTCGATGAAGCCGGGCTGCAGCAGGCGCTCGGTCAGCAGGGCTACACGATCGCGAACTACAAGCAGGACCTGAAGCGCCAGCTGCTCCGGCTGCGCGCGATCAACCAGCTCGTGTCGCCGAAGGTGCAGATCACCGAAGAGGATGTCCGAGGTCGTTACGACCAGATGGCTCAGCGCTCGCAAGCGGTCAGCGCCGTGCAGCTCGCGCACATGAGGTTCGATTTGCCCCAGAACCCGACCGAGCAGCAGGTCGCCGAGGCGAAGGAAAAGGCAGCCAAAGCGATCTCGCGGGTCAAAGCCGGCGAGGACTTCGCCGCGGTCGCCGCCGACATGTCGGACGACGGCAGCACGAAGAACTCGGGCGGTCAGCTCGGTTGGTTCGAGCGCGGCAGCATCAACCAGGACTGGGAGCCGATCGTGTTCTCGATGGAGAAGGGCGACATCCGCGGTCCGGTGCCCGGACCACAGGGCTTGCACGTGTTTCTCGTCACCGACATCAAGAAGAATTCACTAAAGCCGTACGCCGACATGAAGGAGCAGCTGCAACGCGAGCTGCGGCGGCGCGAGCTCGATAAGCAGACCCAGGTGTGGGTCGAAGAGCTTCGTAAGAAGGCCTACATCGATATCAAATTGACGTAAGGCCCCGGCTCAACAGCTAGGTGCGAATTCGGCTGGCGAGCGTCATCCTTGGAGGCGGTCCGCATACAATGGTGAGCGGAGAACGCCTTGACCACCGACAACCGCCGCTCATCGACCCGCCACGATGTCTCGCTGACCGCCAAGCTCGCGATCGACGGAGCACCTCGCAGTTGCGGCTTGGTGAACCTCTCGCTGGGTGGTGCGCTCGTGACGCTCGGTGCGAAGCTCGCGATGGGCGCGCGCGTGCAGATCACGTTCGCGATTCCGACGTCCGATGAAGCGATCGATATCGGCGCGGTCGTGCGCTGGTCCGACGACAAAGCGACCGGGCTCCAATTCGACGGGCTCCGGGCGCGTGATGTATGGGCGCTCAACAAGTATTTCGAGCAGCTAGTGGCGTCGTAGCCGCGCTGGCGGCTACGGTGACTGCGAGTGCCGCGCCAAATGCGCAGCACGAGCGCGCGGCGGTGATCGATCTGGGACCGAGCGACGGCGGCGCGATCCGCCACAAGCTAGCGACGGCGATCGTCGCGGCTGGCTTCGATCCGGTGATCGGCGATGGGGTCGAAGAGGCGCTGGCCGGCATCGCGATCGATCGCGACGCGATCGCGCTCCAAATCTCGGTCGGGGAAGCCGAGCACGCATTTGGACAACTCTCGTGCAAGGACGCGCTCGCCGCCGCTCGGATCGCAGTGCCTCTCGGCGCCGCTCGCCAAGCCGCCGGGTTGCCGGTGCCCGAGCTCGCCCGCGCGTTGACGTACATCTTGCTGTGCGCCGACCGCGAAGGGCTCACCGACGAGGCGACTCGCGCCGCCGCACAGTTGCGCGCTCTCGGTGCGACGAGCAACGTCGATACCGCGGTGCTCGCGCGCCATCCGACCGCCGACGTCGTGCTCGGCGACGAGCAGCTCGAGATCGACATCACGACCGAGGTGGCCGGTGCCGATGTCTGGATCGATCTCGCGCGCGCCGGGGTGTCGCCGATGCATGTCACGCTGCCCGCGGGTGAGCACGTCATCGCCGCGGCCAAGGGTGACCGGCGCGGCGCGGTGACCGGCACCGTCGTAACCACGCAACCGGTCGTCGACATCGCGATGCCCGACGTCACCGGCCCGTGGACCGCGGTCGCCAAGCGGGTCGCGAGCTGGGGTGGCAAGCTGCCCGACGCGACCGAGGTCGCGTGGGTGCTCGCCCAGGTTCACGCGCGCATCGCGTTGATTCGCTACGGCGACAGCGTCGAATCGTGGGGCCAAGCGGGTCGCACCGAGGATGCGCATCGGCTCGGCGGCGCCGACGGCATCGCGAAGCTCATCGACATCGACCGGTTGCTCGCGCTCACCGCGGATCGCGTCCGCGGCTGGACCGAGCACTCGCCCGATCCGGACCGGCCGCTGATGCTCGAGAACGGCAGCGCGGATCGCTACGGCCATCGGACCGGGGGCGGCAAAGAAGAGGGCACCCGCTGGTGGGTGTACGTCGTCGTCGGCGGGGCGCTCGCCGCGAGTGCGATCGCGATCTACGCGCACGATCAGCAATCGGATACGCAACGGCTGGAGCTCAAGTACCCGTGAAGCGGATCGCCGCGCTCGTGCTCGGGTGCGCGCTCGCGCTGGGCGTCGCGACCCGGTCGGCGAGCGCAGCGCCACCGCTCGAGACGCTGCCCGGCGAAGGTCGGATCGAAATCCGCTACGAGCACGGGCTCGAAAGCGCGGCGGAGCGTTTGCGCGACGCGGCCGAGCAGTCGCTCAAAGAGATCTCGGCGGACCTGCGCGACCTGCCGACCCCCGACGTGATCCACATCCAGCTCGTCCGCGACGCCAGCGAGCTCGCTGCGGTCGCGCCGCAAGGGCGTGGCGCACCGGCGTATGCGATCGGAGTCGCGTATCCGGACCTCGGCGTGCTGTCGATCGCGATGCGCCGCGGCGGTACCGGGGTCGATCCGGTCGCGACGCTCGAGCACGAGCTCGCGCACCTCGCGCTAGGCGCAGCGGTCGGCAATCGCGCGCCGCGCTGGCTGCACGAAGGCTTCGCGTATCAGCACTCGCCCGAGTGGTCATGGGATCGCACCGAGACGCTCGCCGGCATGGCGTGGTTCGGCGGCATCGTCCCTTACGACGAGCTCTCGACGCGATTCCCCGACGAAGAGCTGCCCGCGAATCGCGCGTACGCCGAGAGCTACGACCTCGTCGGGTTTCTGACCGTCCGGGGCCGGTGGGAAGACGGTAGCGACCACGGCGATCGCCGGCCGTTTCGCGAGCTGCTCGCCGAGCTCGCGCATGGCGCCACGATCGACGCCGCCGCGATTCACGCGTACGGCGTGCCGATGCGGACGCTGTACGACGAGTGGCGCGAGAGCCTCGGCAAGCGCTACTTGTTCGCCCCGGTCGGATTGCTCGCGCTCGCGATTTGGGTGTTCGCTGCGATCTTGCTCGCGCTCGCGTGGCGCAAGCGCCGCCGTCAGTACCGCACGCGGATCGCGATGTGGGAACGCGAGGAAGCCGCTGCCGCTGCGGCCCGCCAGCCCGAATCCGAGCCCGAACCCGAGCCCGAGCCGGGCGACGAACCTGCGCGCGACCCGAACGACCCGCGCTGGTTTAACTGACCCAGAGCACGCCGAGCTGAGCGAGCGCTTCCGCGGCGGTCAGCGCATCGGCGACCCGCGACGTCCCGCGGTCGACCCAATCGGGGAATGGCGTCACGACGTTGCGATGTTGGCCACCGGGCGTGTGCTCTTGGCGGAGCGCCGCGACCCGGTCGGCGGGTAGCACGCCGTCCTGCGCGAGCCGAACCAGCGCCGGCCATAGGCGGCGATGGACGAACGTCACCTTGCGATCGATCAGCTTGAAGCAGCGAACCTCGTCGGAGTCGTCGATCGCGGACAGCACGGCGAAGATCGAGTTGCCCTTCGGGTGAGCCCACCAACTGCCGACGATCGGCTCGCCCGCGACCGCTTCGGCGAGGTTCGGCACCGGACCGCGCGCCGAAGCGAGCACGACGCCATGCTCGTTGACGAACCCGAGCCACTTCGCGGTATCGATGACGACCTTCGGCGCGACTTTCGGTTTCGTCTTGGCGACGCTCTTCGGTTTCGTAGCCGGCTTGATCTTGCGCCGCGCCGGCTTCGCCTTCGCCTTGGCCTTGGCCTTCGCTGCGGTTTTGCGCTTGGTCTTCACCGGGGGATCACGAACAAGAAGTCTCGGGGCGGCACGAACCGATAGCCGTCTTCGGTAACGCGGATGATCTCGGAGCCGTCCTCGCCGAGCAAGCGGCGGATGCGCATGATGTTGGTAAACAGCGCTGCATCATGGCGCAGCGGGTGGTACTCGACGTTCCACACCGCCTGGACGATCGACTCCTTCGAGAACACCTTGCCGGGTGCCGAGGCGAACAAGAACAGCAGCCGCTTGAGCAGGCTGCGGCGACGAAGATCGGCGAGCTCTTGGCCGTGGCGCCAGATCTGCTCGCGCACGCCATCGATCGCGAGCGCGCGCCCCGGGAGGCGGAGGATCTCGGGGTTCGCGTCGGAGACGTCACTCGGTACGCCTTCGGCATCGATCACGCGGAACGGCCGTTGCGCGGTCAGCCCGAGGTCGGTGAGTAGCCGAGCCGCGCCTTCGATCGCGGTCGGTGCCATCGTGGCCGCCGACGGGGCCGACGGATCGGCGACCGCCTCGTGACCGGAGATCGCGTCGAGCGCCGCATGCGCGACCAGGCGTTCGACCGGCAACCCAGCGCTCATCGCGAGCTCGGAGGCGTCGCGCGCGTAGGCCACTGCGGTAGGGCCGTCGTCGTCGTCGCGCGCGAGGGCCGACAGCGCGAGCAACGCGTGGACGCGTGCGCGGACGAGCCCCGATGCAGCGGCCTCGCGGGCGGCTCGGCTTGCAGCCGCTCGGGCGTTCGCGCGATCACCGCGCGCGAGCTCGAGCCGGGCGACGATCACGAGCGCCGACGCGAGCTCGATCGTGCGATGCGCCCGCTCGGCGAGCACCGCGGTCTCGCGAGCGAGCTCCAAGGCGCCGCCGGCGTCGCTCGCCGCGAGCGATACCTCGGCGGTCGCGAGCTTGCGATCGAGATCGTCGCGCCATTCGGCACCGGCGTTCGCCGCGAGCTCGACCGCGCCGGCGCGCTGGCCGGATAGCGCGCGTGCGGTCGCGAGCCAGACCGCCGCCGTCGCCGCCGACGCGGCATCGAGCGCGAGCTGGCCATGGAGCTCTTGCAGCTTCGGGATCGCGGCGTCGAGCCGAAGCTCGATCACGTCGATCGCGGCAATCACGACCGCGCCGCGTGCGGCGAGGTGACCGAGCTCTCGCCGGACGCTCGACGCGAGTGCCGCACTGGCGAGCTCGGCGGCCAGCGACGGCTGACCACGCACGATCTCGAGCTCGGCGTAGTCGAGCTCGGCTCGCAGCGCACCGAGCTCGTCGCCGCGCGATCGGCGCGCGCGGACCAAGCCGGCGAGCATCACCGCCGCACCGGCGCCATCGCCCCGCCGGCGAGCGACGAGCGCGCGCGCCGCGAGCACTTCGTCGGACACCGTGACCGCGTCGACCTCGCGCGCCAACGCCTCGGCGGCATCGAGCGCGGCGGTTGCTTCGGCGATCCGGCCTTCGCGGGCCAGGCCGATCGCTCGGCGCGCATCGACGACCGCGGACAGCTCGGTCGCTTCGAGACAGGACGGAACGCTCTTGCACGCGCCGTGAGCGCGGCCGAGCGCGGCGCGCATCGCGGCGACCCGGCCAGCGTATTCGTCGAGCCGCGCGGTCGCGAGATGGACACGCGCGCGGACGAGCGGTTCGGCGGCGGCGAGGTCGCCGAGCGCGGTCAGGTGAGCGGTCGCCGCGTCGGGCTTGCCCGCTAGCAGCTCGAGCTCGACCAGCTGCGCCGCGGCACCAGCGCGAACGCTCGGATCGGCATTGCTCGTGAGCGCCATCAACGAGCGGCGAGCTGCGCTCGCATCGCCGCACGCGAGCTGGAGCTCGGCCGAGACCAACGCCGATACCGCGGTCGTCGCCGCCGTCGCGCGCTCGAGCGCTTCGCTATAGCGACCGCCGCGCACCGCGATCTCGATACGCAGCTCTGCGAGCTGGCGCGCGCGTTCCGGATCGAGCTGTTCGCCCTCGGCGAGCGGAGCGACCTCGGCGTGACTGCCCGAGCGCTTGCGCCGACGATCCCCGAGCGCATCGAGCAGCGACTCGAACTCGCCGGCCCCGCCGGCGCGCGCCGACAGCTCGCGATCCGCGATCAGCGCGTCCGCCGCGCGCTCGCGATCGCCCGCGGCGAGCCGATGCTAGACGACTTCGCGCAGCCGCGCGATCTGATCGAGCGCGCCGAATGCGCCGTCATCG
>CAZDGY010000116.1:0-11120 GCA_964504685.1 uncultured Kofleriaceae bacterium
CAGCGTGGTTCCTTCGGCGCACTCGATGACGAGCGGCCCGCCCCCGTTCGGGACATTCGCGATCGTCACTCGCGGCATAGCGTACGAAGATGCGAGATCAGCCCGTCGAGGTCGCTGGTTTCGATCAGCGGGTTCATCAGCGTCGAGCGCAGATAGTAGCCAGCGGGCAGCTGCGCGCCGACGATGTAGTACGTGCCGTCCTTGACGGCGCGCTCGCGCAGCGCGCGGTTGTGGCCATCGAGCGCGGCGCCTTCGACCCCGACCGGCCGGTGCCGGTAGCAGACGATGTTCGACTCCGGCGCGATCGCGAGCTCGAAGTCAGACGCTGCGGAGATGTTCGCCGCGAGCTCGACCGCGAGCGCGTGCTGGCGATCGACGACCTCGCCGAACCACGCTTCACCGTGCGAGCGCAGCGCGGTCCACATCTCGATCGCCATCATCCGCTTCGTACACTCGAGCGTGCGCGTGCCGAGATCCCACCAGCGCTCGGACGGATGCGAAGCCGCGAACAGGTACGACGCCTGCTGCGCGAACGCTTCGTACGCATGGCTCGTCTTGCGAAACAGTACGGCGGTGACGAGCGCCGGCATCATCAACAGCTTGTGCGCATCCCACACGATCGAATCGGCGCGCTCGATGCCGCGCAGCTTGTGGCGTTGACTCGCCGAGACACACGCGCCGCCACCGTGAGCCGCATCGACGTGCAGCCATAGCTGCTGGCGCTCGGCGAGGTCGGCGAGCTCGTCGAGTGGATCGAACGAGCCAGTCGCCGTCGATCCGGCCGCCGCGACGATGCCGATCACCCGCTGACCGCGCTCGCGCGCCGCGAGCAGAGCATGTTCGACCGTCGCTGCGGTCAGTCGATGGTGCGCGTCGACCTTCGCGCCGATCGCACCCGCATCGCCCCAGCCCATCACGCGCAACGTGCGCGCCACCGAGTAGTGCGCCTCGTCCGAGGCGATCACCGCGAGCGGCGGCCCGGCGTGCGAGCCTTGGCCCCAAACGTCGAACCCGGCGCACGCTTGGCGCATCGCGAGCAGCGCGGTCAGGTTGCCGAGCGAGCCGCCCGAGGTCAGGACGCCGCCGGCACCGGGCGCCATCTCGAGCTTGCGGCACATCCACTCGATCACCGCGAGCTCGATCGGCACCGCGGCCGGCCCCATCTCGTAGACCGCCATGCCGTTATTCAGCAGCGCCGACACCATCTCGGCGAGCACCGCGCCGGGCAGCGGCGGCGGGACCTGGTGCGCCATGCAGCGCGGGTTCGCGAGCGCGGTGGATGCGCGCATGATCCGCGCGAGATCGGCGACGAGCTCGCCGCCGCTCAGCGACTCCGCGGCCCACGTCGCGCGCGCGTCCGTCGGATCACGCCACGGCAGCGCCTGACCTTCGCGAGCGTGCCAGCTCGCGAGCTGCTCGGCGATCGCATCGATCAGGCGATGGCCGTCGGCGCGAAACCGCTCGGGGTCGTACGCGTTCGCGATCGCGGGCGGCACGGTGGACATCGCGGCAAGGCTACTCGATCAGCCGCGTGCGGGCGCGTCAGCGCTGCGTATACACGAACGTGAATGCACTGCACACGAACGTGGCCTTGCCGTCGATCAGATAGGGTGGAAGCGCCAGCCTTGGACCTGGCGCAGCGCGCGCGCATCGCAGTTCGGCAGCGGGCTCGCCACGATCGACCGGGTTGCCTGGACCGCGCCGTCCTCGTCGACGCAGAACTTCACGGCGGTTCGGACCCTCGAGATCGAGCTGTTCAACATGCGAGTCTTGTCGACCGGCTCACTCGCGCACGACGCCACCACTGCCATCACCCCCACCGCCGCCGCCTTCGTCATGCTCCGCATCAGGCGGTTCTTACGACAACACATTCGCAGAGTCACGAGCCGACCGGGCAGTTCTCACCCGATCGCTCACCGCTGCGTATAGACGAAGTCGATGTTTGCGCAGCCCGCGATCGGCTTGCCGTCGACGACGAGCGGGTCGTAGCTCCAGCCTCGTACGGCTTTGACCGCCGCAGCATCCCACTGCGGCAAGCCCGATCGCTTGACCGTCGCCGCATCCGTGACCGCGCCGCTGGCATCGATACACATGAGGATCTCGGACAGGACGCGAGACTGCCCTGTGCTGGCTAGCAGAGTCTTCTCGGGCTCATCCGGCACGATCACCGAATCGCCGGCCGTGTGTCGGCCGAGTACGCGACTATCAAACAGCGTTCGGCTGAGGCCGAGCACCGGCGGCGGCAGCCTCGCGCGCTTTGGATCGCCGGCGGTCGGATACTGGAGATTCCCCAGCGCACACGCCGCGACCGGCGCGTCTCCTGCGACGAACGGCCGGAAGTGCCAATTCGCGAGCTCGCTCGACAGCACCTCGAGCGCTGCCGGGGACGTTGCATAACGCGGAACGACTGCCGTGAGCGAACCGGTAGCGTCCACGCACACATCGAACGTCGCGAGCTCGACTTCGAGCTTGTAGCGCGCGAGATCAGCGTCGAGCTTGGCCTTGCCCGCAGCATCCGGCTCCGGCCGCGCCACGCCGTTATCACGCAGCTTCTCGAGCGCATCCGTGCTCACCACGGGGTCGGCGGTTCGTCGCGCGCGAAAGCCGATCCACAACAGGCGGGCGGCTCCACCATGCGGCGCGTGCTCGTCGAACGTCGCCTCGATCTCGAAGCCGGGCGCGTAGTCGAACGTCATCGCGTCGAGAAACTGGCGATGGCTGTTCATCGTCAGCGGCAACGTCGCGACGCACTTCGCGAACGCCGGCAGCTGAGCGCCCGCGATCCGCCCGGCCGACTTGAACGCCGCGGCGCAGCCTGGATCGCTGAACCACATCCCGCCGTAGCCGACCGAGTCGCCGAAATAGCCGGCAATCGCGTTCGCGTCACCGGCGCTCGCGACACGGGCAAAATCAGCCGCCGCGGCCTCGATCGCGGGCGACACATTCGTGAACAGCGACTTGTCGAGCTGCTCGTGCTCCGCCGCCCCGCACGCCGCCACCATCATCACCGCCGCCACCACCTTGGTCATTCGGCGAATATAGCATCGGCCGCCGGCAGGCGCGGCTAGCGAGCGGCGAACGAAGATCGCGCCGATTGCACCGCGGCCCTCGACCGCCGCATCGCGAGCACGGTCTCGACCCGCTCGGCCTTGCCCCAGTCGCTCCACTCGACGCCGTCGAGCTCGAACGCGGCGAGCCGGTCGGGTCCGCGCTCGAGCATGTCGCGCGAGAAGCTGACCGGGAGATACGCGCGGTAGATGTAGTCGAGCGCGTCATCTTCGTCCGGGGTCCCGATCAGCGGCACGAGCGAGTCGAGGATATCGAGCAGCTGCGGCTCGGTTGCGCGGCCGAGCTCCCACAGCGCCTCGACCGTTCCGCAGGTCACCATCGTGTTCCACAGCGCACCTTGGGCGCGCAGCGCGCTCGCCTCGGCGACGCTCGGCTTCTCGACGAACGCCGACACCGTACGAACGCACGGCACGTCGACGAGAGAACCGCCGAGCGCGAGATAGCCGAGCTCCGGATCTGGCTCGCTCGGCACCGCGCCGATCACGACAACTCGGTCGCGCAACGTCGCCGCGACGCCACGGGCTGCGCGAATCTGATCGACATAGCGCTCGGCGGGCGCGACGTAATGATCGGTCGGCGTGACCGTGACGATCGCGTTCGGTGTCCAGCGCTTGATCATCGCGAGCGCGACGTAGAGCGCCATCCCGGTGTCGCGCGACGCGGGCTGCACGAACACGTGATCGCTGCGACCGGCGAGCTGAGGAGCCGCGAGCTCGCGATGCTTGCCCGCGATCACGGTCAGCGTACGAGCGGCCGGGGTCAGGTGGTTCAGCCGATCGAGCGTGTGCTCGAGCATCGAGCGGGTGCCGAGCAGGCGACAGAACTGCTTGGGCATCCGGCGACCGAACCGCCGTTCGACGTAGTCCGCCAGCCGACTGCCCTCGCCGCCGGCAAGCGCGATCGTCCAATCAATCTGGGCATCGTCGTCACAAAGCGGCGCCGTCGCGGCCGTGCGAAAGGGTTGCTCAAGAACAAGCGTCGACATGTCGGGCCAAAGTCAGTGCGGAATCCATGCCAGCAACAACTCGCTGTAATTGCGCTAGGAAGCGCTCCCGCGCGCTCCCGCGTGACAGGTCCGCCTCGCCGTGCGAACGCGCGCGCCAATCAGTGGTCAGTCGCGTCCGGGATTAGCCAGACCGAGCCGATGCAACATCTTGTGAATCGACATGCGATCGATCCCGGCTGCGCGCGCGGCCGCGGAAATATTCCCGTCGTGTTGCGCGAGCAACCGCGAGATGTAGCGGCGCTCGAACTCGCTGATCACGTTCTGCTTCGCATTCTTGAACGGGATCGTCACGTCGACTGGCACGGTCATCGTGGCGTCCGCCGACGTGGCAGTTTGGGACGGCGTCACGGTCACCGACGGCTCCGATCGCGGCGTCGGCATCGGTGCGCGACGCAGCGCGTCCTCGGTTTCGGGCGTCTCGGCGAGCAGCACCGCGCGCTCGATCACGTTGCGCAGCTCGCGCACGTTGCCCGGCCAGTCGTGCTTCATCATCAGATCGATCGTCTCTTGCGCGATCGACGCAGCCTCGCCGCCCGGCGTGGTCGCCAGGATGTGCTCGATCAGCAGCGGCAGATCGTCCTTCCGCTCGCGCAGCGGCGGCACGTGGACCCGCGCGACCGCGAGCCGATAGAACAGATCCTCGCGGAACCGACCGCGGTTAACCTCGACGCCGAGATCGCGGTTCGTCGCGGCGACAATCCGGACATCGACCTCGAGCGTCTTTGCACCACCGACGCGGCGCACTTCCTTGCGCTCGAGGACGCGCAGCAGCTTCGGCTGCATCCCGAGCGGCAGCTCGCCGATCTCGTCGAGAAATACCGTGCCGCCGTTCGCGCGCTCGAACGCGCCGGCGTACGAGCTCGTCGCGCCGGTGAACGCACCGCGCTCGTGACCGAACAGCTCGCTCTCGATCAGGTTCGGCGGAATCGAGCCGCAGTCGAGCACCTCGAACGGGCCCTTCTCGCGCAACGAATGATCGTGGAGCGCTTCGGCGACGAGCTCTTTGCCGACGCCCGTCTCGCCGGTGATCAGCACCGTGGTGTCGCTGCGCGCGAGCTTCTCCAGCCGCGCGAACATCTCGCGCATCTTGACCGACCGGCCGATCATCGAGCCGAATCGGTCGCTGTCCGACAGCTCGATCTCGACCGAGTCGCCGAGTGGATCGAACTTCAGCCGCGTGCCACCGAGTGCGATTTGCGCGCCGGGCTGGATGTAGACGTCGTTGATCCGGATGCCGGCGACGTAGGTGCCGTTCGTCGAATCGAGATCGCGCAACCGGTAGCCGCGATCGTCCAACCGGATCTCGCAGTGCAGGCCGGACACCTTCGAATCGGTGAGCTGGACGTCGTTGCCCCGTCTCGCCCCGATCCGGATCACTGCGGCTTCGATGTCGCGAACCAAGCCGGCATCGGCGCCGCTCGTGACCTCGACCCGGCAGCGCCGCAACCGCGCGCTCGTGGCCCGCCCCCCGACGTAGGTGACCCAGGTACCCGAGCGCAGGTCGTCGACCGGCATGTGCGGCGCCACGTTACCACAAGCGGTCGGATTGCCGACTGCGCCGGTCAGCCAGGCACGGTCTGTCCGGCCCGGCTGCCAAGTTGGCGCCGCGAACGCAGCTACGAACCTGCCAGATCGGCGGTAACGAGGGGCACGGTCGTTGCTACCCTTGATCCCATGTCTGCGGTCCTTTCGCTGTTGCGGGTGATGTCGCTGCGCGATGCCGACGCGATCGTGCTCGAGGCTGGCAAGATCCCGAGCTTGCGCCGGCGCGGCCAGGTCGAGGCGCTCGCGATGCCGGCGCTCGACGCCGAAATGCTCGCCGAGTTCGGCCGTGGGCTGCTCGCCGGACGCACCCTCGAAGGGCCGCTCGTCGTGCCGTTTGTCGATCCCGATGGTGCCGCGTACGCCATCACGGTCGAGCAAGTCGCGGCGGGGCTCCGGCTGGTCGCGCGCAAGAGTGCGAAACCGTCGGCCCCCAAGCCAACACCGCCGCCGGTCGCGCCAACGCGGACGACGCCGGTCATCGAACAGGCCGCCACGGTCGGGCCCATGGTCGAGGCGTCCAGCCCCGCGCCCATCCATGCCTCGGGGCGTGCCGACGTCATCGCGCGCCTCGCTCGGCTGCTCGGCCCTGCGGTCGCGATCGCGCGGGAGCAAAACGCCTCCGATGTCGTCGTGTCGACCGGCCAAGCCCCGCGGATGCGAGTCGAGGGTCGGCTCGAGATCCTCGATCTTCACGCGGACGACGCCGAGCTCGCTGCGTGTGTCGCCGGCCTCGGACCAGGAGACGCGGGCTCCGGCGCTGATGTCGGGCTCGAGCTCGCCGGCGTGCGGATCCGGGTCAACGCGTTCGAGCACCTCGGCGGCTACGCAGTCGCGGCGCGCCTGATCCGCGATGAAGTCCCCAGCCTCGCGGCGCTCGGGCTACCGCCCGAGCTCGGACCGATCGTCGAGCATCGCGACGGCTTGGTCCTGATCTGCGGCCCGACTGGCTCGGGCAAGTCGACGACGCTCGCGAGCCTCGTCGCGCAACTCGACGAGCGGCGCGCGGCACACGTCATCACGATCGAGGACCCGATCGAGTATCGGTTTCGACCCGAGCGCTGCTTGATCCATCAGCGCGAGCTCGGCATGCACGTGCCGTCGTTCGCCGCGGGGTTGCGCGCGGCGTTGCGCGAAGCGCCCGACGTGATCGTCCTCGGCGAGCTTCGCGATCGCGAGACGATCGCTGCCGCGCTCACCGCGGCCGAAACCGGCCACCTCGTGCTCGCCACGCTGCACGCTCCGAGTGCGGTCGGCGCGGTCGATCGCGTGATCGATGCGTTCCCGGAGCCCGGCCAGCGCCAGATCCGCCAACAGCTCGCGTCAGCGTTGCGCGTAATCGTCACGCAGTACCTGCTGCCGCGCCGCGACGGCGGGCGCGTCGCCGCGATCGAGCTCGTGCCGGTGACTTACGCCGTCGCTAACATCATCCGCAAGGGCGATCTGCATACGCTACCGACCGCGATCCAGTCGGGTCGCGAAGTCGGGATGATCCCTCTAGAGCGATCGCTCGCGCGCCTCGCAGAGAGCGGGATCGTGGCACCGGCGGCGATGCGCCGGATCGCCGCGGATCACGACTTGCTCGCCGCGTTGTCGACGATTGCTGGCGTCAAAGATTCACGGCGGTAACACCGAGCCAACCGGCGAGCCGGCTCGCGAGTACGGACCGATGACAGCGCGCAGAATCGCGCTCGAAACACAGCAGTGCCGCTCGCTCACCGCGCACTGCCTGCGCCGCGTGGTCGACGATCTCGAGCCGGCGACCGAGATGGTCGCTGTAGTGCTTGAGGACGGCGGCGCAGCTAACCGCGAGGTGGCGAAACGGATTGCCGGCCTCGCGCATGTGCATGTATTCGATCCCCGACGAGCGCAACGCACCGCCGAGCGGGTTCTTCGAGAAACCCTTGTGACTCGATTGCGGCAGGTCTCGAACATCGATCACGCGGGTCACCCGGTGTTGCCATAGCGTGGCGAGCACTTCATCGAGATCGCGATTTTGAAATCCGATCGTGTACAGCTCGGTCGTCGACGGCATGTGACCAGATCTACGCTGTGTGACGCGAGCCGACCGTTAAGCTTCGGTATCGCAATGTTTCGCCACATGAGGCGAACCGCTACGGTTTCTTGAACTGTGCGCGATCGAGCCCGTGGCGTTCGACCAGCGACCACAGATTCTTGCGATCCATGCCTGCCGCGCGCGCAGCCTGCGCCAAGTTGCCGCGGTGAGCGGCGAGCAATTCGGTCAAATAGCCACGCTCGAACGCGTCGATCACTTCTTGCTTGAGCTCGCGGAACGGCCGGTCGACATCGACGCGCACTGCCCCGGATTGCCCCGCGGGCGGTAACGCGACGTCGTGCTCCTCGATCATCGGGCCGCTCGCGATCACCATCGCTTGATGGATCTTGTTCTCGAGCTCGCGAACGTTGCCCGGAAAGTCGTACGCGCACAGCCGCGAGAGCGCCCCCGGCGACACGCCGTCGATCGGCTTGCCGAGTCGCGCGCGGTACTTCTGGACGAAGTGATGCACGAGGAGTGCGATGTCATCGCGCCGTTCGCGCAGCGCCGGCATGTGCAACGGAAACACGTTGATCCGGTAGTAGAGATCCTTGCGAAACCCGCCGGTCTCGACGAGCTGCTCGAGATCGCGGTTGGTCGCGGTGATGATCCGGACATCGACGCGGCGGTCGTGATCATCGCCGATCCGGCGAAACTCGTGCGATTGCAGCACGCGCAACAACTTCGCTTGCAACGGCAGCGGCAGCTCACCGATCTCGTCGAGGAACAGCGTGCCGTTGTGCGCCGCGTTGAGCAGGCCTTCGCGATCGCGAGTCGCGTCGGTGAACGCGCCGCGGACGTGACCGAACAGCTCGTCCTCGAGTAGCGCTTCGGGAATCGCCGCGCAGTTGACGACGACGAACGGCGCATCGTGACGTGCGGACGACGTGTGTACGGTGCGCGCGACCAGCTCCTTGCCGGTGCCGCTCTCGCCAAAGATCGCGACGGTTGCGTCGGTGGTCGCGACCATCGCGATCCGCTCGTACAGCTCTTTGATCCACGCGCCGCTGCCGATCAATACGTCGCTCTTGCGCGGTCGGCGTTTGTCGCGATCGCCGGCAACGCTGCGCGTGACGCGGAACACCAGCTCCGCTGCGACGAACGGACGCGCGACGACATCGGCCGCGCCGCACTTTACCGCAAGCGCGATGCCACTCTCGCCGGTCGCGACGAGCACGACCCGCGCACCGCCTGCCGCGGTCGAGAGCTCGCGCACGATCTGCGGCGTCGGCGCGGGCTCGGCGTCGAGCAAGATCACGTCGAACGCCTGGCCGGTGGTCACCGACGCGCGGAGCTTTATCATCGCGCCGTCGCGGGTGACCCAGGCGACCTCGGACGCATGTGGGGCGAGGAGCTCGGCCACCGCATCGCGCGTCGCTTCGCTGCGATCGACGACGAGCACGCGGGCCATAGCCCCAGCGTACTTGGTTACCAGTCGCGCAGGCTACCCGGATCGTGGCGCGTCGTCGCGTGCCGGGAAGCGTTGGCGCGCTGCAGCGGATCGGAGCTCTCTTCGAGATCGTCGAGCTTGCGATCGGTCGGCGTCTTCGGCGATTGGCCCTGCGTGCCGTGGCGATGCGGTTTGCCCTTCGAGTTGTTCGGCGAACCTTGCGCGCTCTGCCCGTCGGGACCTTGCTTCGGATCTTGCTGACCTTGTTGCCCCTGCTGGCCTTGCTGATTCTGCTGATTCTGCGCCTGGCCGGAGCCTTGCTGGTTCTGTTGATTCTGCTGCTGGCCCGAGCCCTGTTGCGGCTGTTGCTGCTGGCCTTGGCCCTGACCTTGGCCCTGCTGCGGCTGTTGTTGCTGCTGACCTTGGCCCTGACCTTGTTGTGGCTGTTGCTGCTGGCCCTGGCCCTGTTGCGGTTGCCCCTGGCCCTGCCCTTGCTGCTGCTGCTTGTCCTTTTCGTGACGCTTGCGCAGCGCGAGCTCGAGATTCTCTCGCGCGCCGTCGATCGCAGGATCGTCGCGCAGCGCGTGCTTGTAGGCATCGATCGCATCGTCGACCTTGTCGCGATCCATCAGCGCGTTGCCGCGATTGAACGCCGCTTCGCCACGGAGGTGCGGATCCTTCGACTTCTCGGCCTGAACGAGATCGTCGAAGGCGCGGTCGGTCAGCTTCGCGCGCTCGTTCGGATCGGCCGCTGACTTCGCTTTGCCGAGCTCGGCCGCGGCGCGATCGTACGCGAGCCCGTCGCGGTCGACTCCACCACCGTTCGCCGCGCGATCGTACGCGGCGAGCGCGTCGTCCCAGCGATGTTCTTCGATCGCTTTGTTGCCCGCGGCGACATCCGAATCGATCGAGCGAAACGGATCCCAACCACCGAGCGCGAGGACGAGCGTCACTGCGGCGAGCCGCTTCACCGTTCGAGCATGCCATGCGCGCATCTACCGTGCCTCCGGATAGTGCACGCGTCGGCGGGTCGCGATCGCGGCGCCGATGACAAACAACATCAGGCCCGCAAACAGGAACGGCTGATAGACGTCGTGCATCCGCTTGGTTAGCGACACCGCGAGGCCGCGATTGACGTTCTTGAGCGCCGCGACGATCGGATCCGGATCGACCTCGCCTTGCTCGGAATCCGCAAAGTAACGATGGGGATCGCCTGCGATCGTCGCGAGCTCGCGCATCGATTTATCGTCGCGCTTGGTCGTCACGGTCGAGCCATCGTGATCGTGCTTGAGCGCGCTGGTCGCGTGATTCGCGCCGTCGGTCTCGTGCACGAGCCCGCCCGCGGTCGAGCCGACTCCGACGATGAACACCGCGATGCCGAGCTCGTGCATCGCAGACACCGCGGCATCGGTCTCGGGATCCGCTTCGCCACCGTCGGTGATGACGAGGATCGCCTTGCCGCGTTCGACCTTTTGTACGAACTCTTCGTCGTGCTTCGGCGCGTCTTGATGGTCGGCGTGATCGCCGGGCAGCGGATCGCCGCCATGACCGCGCCGCGCCATCTTCTCGCAGCCGAGGTCGGCGTAGAGATCGGGGCGAAGCAAGCAGGTCGCGACCCGGAACATCGTGCCGAGGTCGGTCCCGGGCGGAAGATCATCGGGGCCGAGGTCGGCGAGAAACCGCGTGGCGACGTCGTGATCCTCGGTCAACGGAAAGTGCGAGGCGGCACCTGCAAACACGATCGGCGCGATGCGATCGCCGGGCAGCTCGTCGATCACCGCGATCGCGAGCTCGCGTGCGCGGCCGAGCCGGTCACCGGGCACGCGCTTTTCGAGCATCGCGGTGGTCTGGCCGACATCGGGGGTCAGCATCGACTTCGAGACATCGATCGCGACAACGAGATCGAGGCCGCGGAGCTCGACCGCCTGGAAGCCCTCGCGTTGAGGCCGAGCGAGCGCGATCGCGACCAGTGCGAGCCCGGCGGCAACGAACCCCGCTTTGATCGCACGGCGCCGCGGCGACGCGGATGCGAGGACGCGCGACAGCACCGCCTGATC
>CAZDGY010000117.1:0-11062 GCA_964504685.1 uncultured Kofleriaceae bacterium
TGCATCCGCTCTACGGCCTGCAGGAGTTCTACGAGCTGCGCATCGTCGTCGCGGAACGCGCGACCGCCGTGCTCGGGGCAATTCGCGCCGCATCTTAATCTGCGTTAAATCGATCGTCATGCACTTGCAATCGAGTCGCAAGTAGCGCACGGTCACGTTCGTGGTTGCTCGGAAGATCGCGCCGTTCGTGTTCGGCCTGTGCGCCACGCTCGCGATCACCGCACCCGCCCGGGCGTCCGTAGACGCGGCGATCACCGGCATCGTCGAAGATCCGCTGTTGCACCCGCTGTCGCGCGCGACCGTCGTCATTCACGACGCCGCCGGCAAGACGATCGCGGAGAAGCTGACCGGACCCGACGGCAAGTTCTCGTTCACCGGCATTCCGTTCGGCGACTACACGGTCGAGGCCACCTACCCCGGCTTGATGGGCGACCACCAGCATCTCCAGATCCAGTCGTCCGAGGTCGCGCCGGTCGAGCTCGTGCTCGTCAGCAGCGAAGAGGTCATCACGATCCACGAAGACTGGTCGGTGCCCGAGCCGAGTCATGCGAGCGGCAGTGTCGCGACGATCACCCGACAGTCGCTTGCCGAGCAGCCGGGCAGTGAAGATCGCCCGGTCACCGACGTCGTCGCGACTCAGCCCGGCGTCGTCGCCGATTCGCTCGGCAACATCTACGCGCGCGGCAACCACGCGAACGTCCAGTATCAGATCGATGGAGTGCCGGTACCCGACTCGGTCGGCAGCCTGTTCGCCGCGTCGATCCCGGTGCGCTTGGTGCAAGCTCTCGAGGTTTTTACCGGCGGCATGCCCGCCGAGTTCGGCGATCGGCTCGGCGCGGTCGTGAATCTCCGGACCCGCGAAGCCGGCGAGATTCCCGAAGGGTCGGTTCAGCTGCGCTACGGGTCGTACGACACGGTAGAGCCGAGCGCGGTCTACGCGACGAAGGTCGGCGACCGCGGCGGCATGTTCGTCGGCGGCAGCTTCGAATACTCGCAACGCGCGCTCGATCCGCCGTCGATCGACCCGATCTTGCACGACACCGGTTACACCGGTCGGGTGTTTGGCCGATTCGATTACGCGCCGTGCGATGTCAACCGCTACGAGCTGTTCGCGACCTACGCGCACAATCGCTTCGATGTGCCGCTCGATCCGACCGCGATGCCGTTCGATCCCGCGAACCCGGTGCGGCCGACCGATCAATACGGCAACGCGGCGCCGGCATTCATTCCGCACGACACGAACGCGACCGAGACCGAGGACGAAGCGTTCGTCGCGCTGTCGTTCGTTCACAAGATCGACGACACCGAGACGATCCAAGTCGCACCGCTCTACAAGCTGTCGCGCGGCGTGTTGTTCAGCGATCCGACCCACGCGCTCGGCGCGGAAGCCGATCCGGGAGCGACCGCGAGCGACGTCACTCGGCTCGCGCATCACGCCGGCGCGGTCGTCGCCTATTCGAATCACTTCGGGAACAACCTGTTGAAGGCCGGCTTGCAGCTCGACGGGCTGTACGGCGTCACCGACTTCACGTCGTACGTGCGAGACGATGCAGCCGGCGGCGGCGTCGATCCGTCGATGACCGCGCACGGCACCGACACGACGTACGCGGTGACCTCGGGCGCGTACGTACAGGACCACTACTCGGCGCATGGTTTCGCGTTCGATGCCGGCGTGCGCGTCGACGAGCTCCACGTGATCCTGCAAGGCGGTCAAACCGACGACTCCGCCGGCGTCAGCCCGCGGCTCGGCGGCTCGTACTCGGCAACGAAGAACACCGTGATTCACGCGTTCACCGGCGTGAACTGGCAGCCTCCCGCGCCGCTCGATGCCGCGAACGCCGCGCGTGCGCTCGGCGTGGTGCCGGCGAATCAACCGGTCGCGTACGACTTGAAACCAGAGACCGATCTGTTCGCCGAGCTCGGCGTGACGTCGCGCCTCGCGAGCGAGCTGCGCGCCGGTCTCACCGGCTGGGGCCGCTACGCGTACAACCAACTCGACGACACCGCGATCGGCTCGACCAGCCTGCTGTCGAACTACAACTTCCGTCGCGGACGCGCCGCCGGCGTCGAAGCCGATGTCGAGCTCCGGCTCGGCCCATGGTTGACCGCGTTCGCGAACGGCTCGTATGGATTCGCGCAAGGCCGCGGCATCTCGTCGGCGAAGTTTCTATTCTCCGCCGAAGACCTCGCGAACACCGGCTGGCAGACGCTCGACCACGCACAGACGCTGACCGCGAACGGTGGCTTGACGATCCGCGACGGTCGGTTCAGCGCGTCGGGGATGGCGCAGTACGGCTCGGGGTTGCGCACCGGCCCGGACAACGACGAGCACGTCCCCGGGCACGCCCGGGTCGACGTCGGCACGCAGTACACGTTCGCGCCGAAGGGTTATCCGCTCAAGCTCGCGGTCGACATCGTCAACTTGTTCGACGCGCACTACGCGTATCGCATCGGCAACGGCTTTGTCGGCAGCTCGTACGGCGCCGCGCGCAGCGTGTTCGTCTCGATCTCGGTGCCGCTCGCGCGAGAGCGAGTCAAAGACCCGGTGAAGCACAACGCCGAGTAGGCTCGCGTGACACGCGCTTGTAACAGCGCGGTGTGCGCTGAACGCGCTACGTGCACCGTCCGTATGCCCATGCATCGAACCGTATTACTGGCGGTTGCGCTCGCCGCTTACTCGACCGCGAACGCCGCGCCGGACGACCAGTGCAAGCAGGTCGCCGACAAGGCGCGGAGCGTGCTGCACGAGATGAGCAAGTCGATGGGCCACGAGATGACCGACACCGAGATCGACGCCGGCACCGCGCAGTGCCGGCAACGCGTGGCGGCCGGCAAAGGTCTCGATCCGCTGTTCACGTGCTTCCTCGCAGCGCGTGACAAGCCGGCGATGAGCGCGTGCTATCGCAAGAGCGTCGATGACTATCTCGACGCACAAGCCGAGATCACCGCGACCCACTTCCTGCACGAGCTCGGATCGCAGGCGAGGCACGACTACAGCGCTCGCGGTCGGTACGTCGCCGGCAAAGTCGGACCGACGCCCGCGAAGTCGTGTTGCGCCCAGCCCGATCACGAGTGCGGGGCGAGCGACGAGTGGCAGCGGTCGCCGATCTGGAGCGCGCTGCGGTTCGCACCTACCGAAGGCAGGTTTCAATACACGTACGAGAGCACCGATCCGAAGTCGTTCACCGCGACGGCGATCAGCGACCCGGGCTGCCAGGGTCATCCGGTCACGCTGACGATCCACGGCTCGATCGATCAGGACATCCCACAAGTCTCGCAGCCGTCGCGTAGGATCGCGCGATGAAGACGCTAGCGTGTATCGCATTGAGCCTCGTCGCGTGCTCGAAGAAACCGAGCGGCGACGTATGCCAACAGATCGCCGACAAAGCTTGGCCGGTGGTGCAAGAGATGGCAAAGGCGGCAGGCAAAGACATGCCGCCGGGTGCGGCTGACGAGATGACCCAGCAGTGCCGCGATCGATTGAAGTCTGGCAAGCCGCTCGATGCCGACAGCAAGTGCATGCTCGCCGCCGCTGATCAGGCCGCGGTGCGCGAGTGCTTCGAGGTCGGCGTCAGGGACTATCAACGCAAGTCGAAGGCGATCGAAGGCAAGGTCATGCTGCACGCGGCTTCGAGGGATGCGAAGCGGGCGTTCCTCGACAAGAACGGTTACGTCGTCGGCAAAGCGGGCCCGACGCCCACGACGCCGTGCTGCGCGCAGCCGAACCACGTCTGCGCCGACAACCCCGGTGAATGGGCGCAGTCGCCGATCTGGACCGCGCTCGAGATCGCGGGCCCCGAGTCGAATCAGTACCAGCTCACGTACGAGAGCACCGACGGCAAGTCGTTCGTGATGACCGCGATCGGCGACCCCGACTGCGACGGCCATCCGATGACGCTCACCGTCCACGGCAGCGTCGACGCAAACGGCGCGCCGGTCGCCGACGACCCGAAGTAACGGCTCAGCGCTTGTCGCCGTCGTCGACGGTGCTGACGAGCCGCGGCACACCGCGCACCGGCTCGTGCGGCTCGGCCTTGTCGCGCACGAATGCGATGAACGCCATCGCCGGTCGTCTCGACGATTCCGACATCGCGAACCGAATGCCCTCGAGCTCCCAGCCGCGGCTGACCCACGCGTTGACCGCTTCTTCGATCGATTCGTCGGTGACGATCGACAGCTCGACGAACTTGTAGACCACTAGCGCGCCTTCGCGAGCAGCTTCGCGGCGTAGGGCGCGTGGTAGGTGATGATCGTATCGGCACCGGCGCGGCGAATGCCGAGCAGCGTCTCCATCACGATCCGCTCCTTGTCGATCCAGCCCTTCTCGGCGGCGGCCTCGATCATCGCGTACTCGCCCGAGACGTTGTACGCGCAGATCGGCATGTTGATCTCGTCGGACACCGCGCGGATCACATCGAGGTACGCGAGCGCCGGCTTGACCATGATCATGTCAGCGCCTTCGGCGACGTCCATCGCGGCTTCGCGCACCGCCTCGGCGACGTTTCCCGGATCCATCTGATAGCCCTTGCGGTCGCCCTGCTGCGGCGCAGAGTCGACTGCTTCGCGGAACGGGCCGTAGTACGCCGATGCGTACTTCGCGGAGTACGCGAGGATCGCGATCTGATCGAAGCCTTCTTCGTCGAGGCTCTCGCGGCACGCGCCGACGAAGCCATCGAGCATGCCGCTCGGCGCGACGACATCGACGCCGGCCTTCGCGTAGCTCACGACCATGCGCGCGAGGTTCTCGAGCGACGCGTCGTTGTCGAGCTCGCCGTGAGACAGTACGCCGCAGTGGCCGTGATCGGTGTACTCGCAGAAACACGCGTCGGCCATCACGACCAGGTCGGGTCGCGCCTTCTTGATCGCGCGGATCGCCTTCTGAACGCCGCCCGAATCCTTCCACGCCTCGGAGCCGACCGAATCCTTGTGCTCCGGGATGCCGAACAAGATCACGCTCGGGATGCCGAGGTCGAACGCGCGCGACGCGGCATCGACGACCTTGTCGACCGAGTAGTGCGACTGGCCGGGCAGCGAGCTGATCGGCTTCTCGACGTTCGAGCCGGGCACGACGAACAGCGGGTAGATGAAGTCGTCGACGGACAGCCGGGTCTCGCGCACCATGCGGCGCAGCGTCTCGGTCCGTCGCATCCGGCGCGGCCGGTAGTCGGGGTATTGCATCACCTCGGTGGATACACCGCCGCGACCGCTCGCGCTATTCCCTCCGGCGTCGGGGTGCGGGCGATCGCGACCTCGGCGACGCCGGTGGAGCGCAGGGCAGCGGCGGTGGTGTCGCCGATCGCGGCATAGTGCGTCGCGATCGCCGTGAGCGGGCCGACCAGCGCGGCGAGCGCGGACACCTGCGAGGGTGCGAACAGCGCACACACCGCGGCGCGGCCGGTCTCGAGGAGCTCCTTGCCGCGCACGAGCTGCGGCTCGCCGGCGTCGACCGCGACCGTGCGGTAGGCGATGACATCGACGACCTCGGCGCCGCCGGCGCGCAAGACGTCGACCGCCTCGGTCCTGCCCTCTTCGGCTCGCAGCACGAGCACGCGCTGTCCGGCGAGCCCGCGCGCGGCGACCAAGCGCCGGGCGAGCTCGCCGCTATCGAAGGCGCCGTCCGGGTGCTGCGCGGCGATCTGCGCGATCCCGAGCGCGCGTTGGGTCGCGGGACCGACCGCCCAGACTTCGGGCAACTCGCGACCGGCGGCCGCGCGACCGAGCTCGTGCGCGGCACGCGGGCTCGCGACAACGATCGCGGCGTAGTCGGTCTCGAGCGCCCGGCGCAAGGCTTCGGGATCCGCAGCCGCTGCGGTCTTGGTCACCGGCATCGCGACGGTCTCGAGCCCGAGCGGCGCGAGCGCTGCGGCATACGCGGCGGCCGACGCCACGTCTCGAGTCACCACGGCGAACGCCATGCCTCATGGTAGCGTGCTGCGGTGCGCTCGTTCCTGATTGTCGCGCTGATCGCGATCGGCTGCTCGACCACCGGCGCGCGCGAGGACCATCCCGTGTCAAACAGGGACAACTCGACGACCCCGACGCCGCGCCCGAGCGGCGCCAAGGTCTACCTCAGTACGCCGCGCGGCGAGGTCGGGGTCGAGGTCGAGGTCGTCAAGACGCCCCGCGCGATCGAGCGCGGCCTGATGTTCCGTCAGAACCTTCCGCCCGACGACGGCATGTTGTTCCTGCTCGGCGTCGAGAAGGATTGGCCGTTCTGGATGCGAAACACGCTGATCCCGCTCGACATGATCTACATCGCGAAGGACATGAAGGTCGTCGGTGTCGTCGCGAACGCCGAGCCCGAAACCGATACGATCCGATCGGTCGGCGAGACCTCGCTCTACGTGCTCGAGGTCAACGGCGGTTGGTGCGCCTCGCGCGGCGTCTCGGTCGGTTCGAAGGTGCGATTCGAAAAGGTCGAGCCGTAGCACCAGGCAGTTTGCCCGGCCGTGCGTCTCGCGATCGTGCAAAAAGCCGCCGGCCTTTCCGCAAACAACGGGAACGCTTAGTCCCGCACCTGGCTCAGCGCTTGAAATATCAGGGTACGCCGAGGGTCTTCGGCACTTGGGACACATGGCGAACGCACATGCCGTTGGCGAAGCGCAAGGCGTCAGCAACACCCGGATTCGTTACGGGACCCGCGACGACCTGCCGGCGATCGTGCGGCTGATCCGTCGAGCGAACGCCGCCGATCGCGTGCCTCGGATCGACGATCACGAGCTCGAGCTAGTAACGGAACGCAGCCACATGCTCGTGCTCCAGCTCCCCGACGCCGAGCTCGCCGCAGCGGCGTGCGTCGCGTTCGGCCGCGGCCTGGTCTTCCTGGCGATCGACCCCGACGTGGCGACGCCCGCGCTCGAGCACCGGATGATCGGCGTTGCCGACGCGTTGTGCGAGTCCGAGCTGGGCGTCTCGCCGTGCGCGAACCGGCGTTCGGCCAGTCGCGCGCGCAGATGATCACCGGCCGGCTGTGACGATCCGTCGTCGCCAGGGTATCGAGCACATCCTCCTGAACGTGCTCCTGTTGCACGCGGGACTGAGGCTCGTGTGCAGTGCGGGCCAGGACCATGGCGCGCTCGCCATGTTCGCATGGTGCACCCTCGGGCTCGCCCTGGCCCCGCGCCCGACGAGTATCCCGCAAGCGTTCGTCGTGCGTGACCGGCGGGCGCGGCTTCGCCGAACGGCGTTGCTACGTCGCGGCGTCACCGAGGCGGCACCCCGCACGCATGATCGTGCGGCCAACATGGACGCGCTCCGGCGCGCTGCGCTCTTGGAGAACATTTCGCTCGACGAACGGATTCGGTTCGATCGCCGAGACGCAGACTTCGCGATCGTCTTGACTCGTTCTTGACCGGATCGATCACCGCCGGCGCCGACACCAGCTGGTGGATCTGCGAAGCCCACGATGAGCGCTTAAACCTGCGTTCGCACGAGGGCTGCAACGGGATGCGAGGGCGACTCGGCGCTGACGCGGTAGCGGGCGGTAGAGCGCTCGCTTCGTGGCGCACGGCCTGCAAGGACACAGGGGATGGCCCCCTACCGCGAACCGGCGATCGTCGCGCGCCACGGGGAGTCCGAGATGCACTCATCGGTGGAACCGATCGTTACCGCCGCTGCAGTCGCGCTAGGTGGCATCAGGGTTTGGGTCGGAGTGGTCGTCGGCGAGTCGCTTCGTGCGGAGTGGTGGTTCGCCCTGAGCTTGTTAGCCGCTGGTGCATCGCGCGTCGGTCGCTTCGTATTGCGTTTTGCACGAAGCCTCGTGCGGAGGCACCGCATTTCGCCCGGCGGTCGGCCGCTCGCGGGACGCTGCGCGGCGTGGCAATGACCAGCGCATCGCCGTGGTCCGCGATCAATGCCGCCACGACGTCGGCTTGGTGCGCGGGCGCCGCGACGTCGTACGTGCTTCGGCGGATCGCATACCGGGCGGGGACATTCGCGCCCGGGATCGACGACGCCATCTTCCGCGAGCTCCACTCGATCCGGCACGGGCACGGGATCGACAATGTCGAGCGCTGGCTCGCCACCCGGGCGAGCGAGCTCGACGCGCTCGGCTATCGGCTGCGCGGTCAGCGCACGGTCATCCCCACGACCGAGCTCGCCGCGTGGGTCGACGCCGGGTGCGGCTACCGCGGCGCCGTCGTACCGACCAGCGCTCACGGATTTCACATCGGTAACGCGACCCGGCACGCGGTCGGCCTCGCGATCGAGAGTCGCGGCGACGGCGAGTCCGAGCTCGCGATGATCGATCCGTGGCCGCCCGTCGGCGGTGCGCTGGAGCCGTCCGATCCCGCGTTCGACCGCGCGCGCCGCGAATGCTCGTACGACGCTCTTGCGCTGCACTGGGGCGGTTGGGACTGACCATGGCTGGGCAGGAGCTCGCAGGCATCCGGGTCCTGATCGTCGACGACGAGCGCAACATCCGCGCGACGCTCGCGATCTGCCTCGAAGCCAGCGGCTGCGAGGTCAACAACGCTTCGAACGCTGCATCCGCGATCGCGGCGGTCGAGCGTGCGTCCTACGACGTGTGCTTCTTGGACCTCAAGTTGGGCGACGAGCGCGGCATGGACCTACTGCCTCGACTCGTCGCGCTCCGGCCGCATCTCGCGGTCATCGTGATCACCGCGCACGCGACGTTCGTCACCGCAGTCGAGGCGATCAAGCGCGGGGCGGTCGACTATCTGCCAAAGCCATTCGACCCGGCCGAGGTCCGCCACGTCGTCGCTCGAGTCACGCGCCGTCAGGCAGCCGATCGCCGGGTCGCAGAGCTCGAAGCGCAACTCGCCGCCGCCGCGCCCGACCTCGATCTCGCGAGCGAGTCGCCGAGGATGCGCGCGACGCTCGACCTCGCCCTTCGCGCCGCGGCCTCCGACGCACCGATCCTGCTGCGCGGCGAGAACGGGACCGGCAAGAGCGTGCTCGCACGCGTGATCCATGCGCACAGCCGGCGTGCTTCGCGGCCGCTCGTCACGATCAACTGTCCGACGTTGTCGGAGGAGTTGCTCGCAAGCGAGCTGTTCGGCCATTGCGCTGGTTCGTTCACTGGCGCCGTTCGAGACCAGGTCGGTCGGGTGGAAGCGGCCGAGGGTGGCAGCTTGTTTCTCGACGAGATCGGCGAGATCTCGCCCGGGTTGCAGGCCAAGCTGCTGCGGTTCTTACAAGAGAAGGAATTCGAGCGCGTGGGCGAGAGCCGAACGCGCCGAGCCGACGTCCGCGTGATCGCAGCGTCCAACCGCGATCTCGACGCTGATGTCCAAGCCGGTCGGTTCCGCGAAGATCTGCTATTTCGCCTCAACGTCATCGAGATCGCGTGTCCGCCGCTTCGCGATCGCACCGAGGACATTATCCCGCTCACGCTACGGTTTCTCGCGTTCTTCTCTGCGAGCGCGAACCGCGCCGCCCCGGAGCTCACGCCGGCCGCGGAGAACGCGTTGCTGGGCTACGCGTGGCCGGGAAACGTCCGCGAGCTGCGCAACCTGATCGAACGGGCGGTCATCCTATTTCCGTCACGTACCTTCGGGGTCGAGTGCCTCCCTGATCGAGTCGCGGCTCATGCGACCAACTCGCCCCGACTCGGCGGCGACTTCACGGTCGATCAGATCGAGCGCGAGCACATCGAACGCGTGGTCGCGCGGACTGCAACGCTCGAAGACGCCGCCCGAGCGCTCGGGCTCGACGCGTCGACGCTCTATCGCAAGCGCAAGAAATACGGCGCCTAGGAGCTCAGACCCCGACGTGCATCGGGCTGTGCGTGACGGTCGCGCAGAACACGTTCGAGTAGCCCGACTCGCCGTTTGCGTTGTATGCGGTTAACGCGAAGCACGCTTGGTCGCCGATCCGCAGGTGGAGATCGTTCCAACCGTCGTAGGACGACGACGGCATCGTGGGATCGAAGCCCACGCGATCGACCGCGATGTCATCGATCTCGGTGAACGTCGACGTATCGTCGGTCGAGCCAAAGTACAGTCTGTAACCCTCGATCATGTCTGCGGGCGCGTTCGGGTTCCACGTGAGCGTGATCGTGACACCGATCGCGCAGGTCGCGCAGCCGACGGTGACTGCGACGCTCGCGGTCGAGGTCGTGCCGTCGGGGTTCGTCACCGTGTACTGCAGCGCGTCGGCGCCGAGGTAGTCCGCGCCCGGCGTGTAGGTCAGCGTGCCGGTCGAATCGATCGTCGCTGTGCCGTAGGTCGGCGTGGTGATCGCGATCGTCGCGCCGTCGTCGACGCCATCGTCGTTGTCGAGCACGCCGACTTGCGCTGGCGTGTTCATCTCGACCGCGAGTTGATCGTCCACTGCGTCGAGTGCAGTGACTCCGCCGCTGCCGCCGCTCGGCTTCTTCGTCGAAGCGCAGGCGGCCGTTAGTAACATCGTTGCAACACAAAGCATCGAGGTGCGCATGACGGCGATGAAATGCAAGCGCGAGGCCTCGCGCGATTTCACGCGCTTGCTCGCGCCGACCGTCGTTGTTGCTGGCCAGCCGAGTTGCCGCTTGGGGGCTCGACGCTACGTTCGCATCGAGGTGCTGATCAGTGCGTCGACCCACCGCTGCCACCACCCGGTGGATCGGCGATGTACGGTGGAATCTGCACGGTGATCGACGCGCTCTGCGTCGCGGGCGTCGCTGCGACGGTGACCGGCTGACATACGGAGGGCAACGTTCCCCCGTGGCGCTCGGCGTAACCCATCGCGCCGAAGCCCTGAACTTGTAGCGGCAGCGCGACGACACACGCGGAGTACGTGCCGGGCACGACGTCGGTGAACACCGCCGGCCCACCACCGCGAATGATCGACATCTGCGACGTGCCCTGGCCCGCCGCGGCGAGCGCGAGCGAGAGCGCCGACGCCGTCGTCGCCGTGATCGGCGCGCTCGAGATGTACGCGACGCCCATCCCGACCTGACTGCCGGTCGCGACCGCGGTGAGATCGAGCTCGACCTCGCCTTGGTTGACCGTGAGGTTGACCGTGACGTTCGCGCCTGGCGGCACGTCGACCTGTTGCGAGTAGAACTGCAAGCCTCGGCGCGGCGAACCGAAGCAAGGCACCGGCCGGCGTGCCGCCGATG
>CAZDGY010000118.1:0-11018 GCA_964504685.1 uncultured Kofleriaceae bacterium
CGGGTCATCCGCCATGCACTAACTACGTTAACAGGAACGCCGCCGACGGCGCGCGTTCCAAGTCGAACTGTCAATCGCAGAAACCCGTTCGGGTCTCTAGCCCATCGTGCGCTCTTCGCGCTCCTGGTCTTCTTTGCACTTGATACAGAGCGTGGTTTCGGGCCGCGCCTCGAGCCGCTTTTTCCCAATCGGCTCTTCGCAGATCTCGCAAACCCCGAACGTGCCGTCATCGATCTTGCGCAGCGCGAGGTCGAGCTTCGATAAGAGGCTCTTCTCGCGGCCACGCAGCCGGAACTCGAACGACTGGAGGTACTCGCTGGCCGCGAGATCCATCTCGTCCGGGAGGTCGTTGGTATCCAAGGTCATGTTTTCCTCGGACAGCATCTGACGGGCGCGCTCTAGGACAGCTTTGCGCTTGTCCTGCAGTAGCTCCTGGAACTTCTTCAACTCTTTCTTGTTGAGAGCCTTGGCGCTAGCGGCGGCAGCAGTGGTGGTGCTCATGGTCCCCTCAGAAGGCGCGACAGCTTAGTAGTGAGCAGTGGGGCTGGCAACCCCCCTATTAGGGAGATCCAACATCATACAATGGTGGGTTGCTTGACACCGTGTAGGTAGGCACCGAAGATAATTCGTGATGGCCGGCTCGGATAAACGCAAGCAGTCCCTCTACTTTCCCGAAGACATGCTCAAGGAAATCCAAGACGAGGCGACCCGGCAGGACCGGTCCCTGTCCTGGATTGTTCAGAAGGCATGGAAGATCGCTAGGAAAGAGATCATGAAGTATCCCTCGGTGAATGAATTCCCCGGCGAGGAAGACGAGAAGGAAATCGCCTAGGCCGCTGCGTGAGTAAGTCGACGGCGTGGGGGTACGCCGTCAGTCACAGCGACGGCAGTCCGATCTTCTACGAACAGTGGGGAGAGCGCGGCACTGATGTGCCAGCGCTGTTGTGTGATGGGATCGGATGCGACGGGTACGTCTGGCGCTATCTACGCGCGGATCTCGCCGATCGTTTCGCGCTGCATCCTCATTACCGAGGGCACGGCCGCACCGCCGCGCCGCGCGATCCGACCCACGTGACGGTCGAAGATCTCGCCGACGACATCGCGGCGGTCCTCGACGACGCACTGGTCGAGCGCGCGGTCTTGATCGGTCACTCGATGGGCGTGCAGGTCGCGCTCGAAGTCTATCGCCGCCATCGCGCGCGCGTTGCCGGGCTCGTGCTCGTGTGCGGCGCCGCATCGCATCCGCTGCGCACGTTCCGCGGATCGGCTGCGCTCGAAGAGATGTTGCCAACGATCCAGAAGTGGATCCATCGCGTGCCTGGAGTCGTCAACCGGATGAGCCGTTGGCTGTTGCCGACGCGACTGTCCTACGAGATCGCGAGCCGACTCGAGATTCGCCGCGAGCTCGTCGAGCCCGCTGACTTCATGCCGTACCTCGAGGGCATGGCGCGGATCGATACGCGGCTGTTCATCGCGATGTTGTCATCCGCTGGCCAGCATTCCGCGGAAGATCTGCTCGCCGAGATCGAGGTGCCGACGTTGATCGTCGCCGGTGCGCGCGATGGCTTCACGCCGGCGGAGCGCAGTCGTGAAATGGCGGCCGCTATTCGCGGTAGCGAGCTGCTAGAAATCCCTAATGCGTCGCACACCGCGCCGATCGAGCGACCGCATCTCGTCGACTTCACGATCCGCGATTTCATTTCGAGGCGAATCGATCAGGCTTTGGATAGCGGTCCGGTAGCGACTACGAATGACGCGAAAATGCGGGAGTGAGATGCGAGCTTCTCTCTGCTGGGGACAGTTGAACTCAACTCGCCCTCGGTGTGAAGTTGATTCGCAGATCACCACGTGTAGGTGCCTTTTTTCGTAAGGTTTCGCGCGGAAATTCATCGCTTTTTCGAAATCGATCAGGCAGTGTCGCGTTCCATCGCAGCTCGAAACTTGTAGGGGAGAGACAAGGTCGGGCCGCGAGACCAGGACAAAAAAGCCATGGAAACCGACAAGTCAATGACACGCCCTGTCCTCCGTCGGCCGGACGGCGACAACGATGGCCTGGTGGCTCTGCCGCCGGTCACGCTGGTTCGCCAACGCCTTCGCGCGTCGGTCAAGGAGTTCTCGGCATCGCAACCGGGTCGCCGCGCAGCAGCGCTCGCCGCCGTGTGGATCGCCGCGACGGGCTGTGAGGCGGATCTCAATCATTACGATCCGGAAGAGGCCCTTCGCACCTACCGTCTGATCGAATCGGAGCTCCGCGCGGAGCTCCGGATCAGCCTTGGCCGCGCGATTACGAACGAGCCGCATGCGGCTACGCGCAACACGATGATCAGCATGCTCGAGCACCTCGAAGAGCTCGAAGCTGCCGCGGTCGCGCCGCGCCCGGCTCGCCGCCGTCGTCGCCGCTAAACCCGATTCGCTCACTGCGAATGGAACGAGCCTGGCCTTCGGCCGGGCTTTTCTATTTTCGGGGTCACGGGACGATCGGGATCACGTCGAGCCCGGTGTACGGCGGCGGTGAGCCGCACTCGGCCTCGGGCTGCTCGCGCCACCAGCTGAACAGCATCAGCTTCTGAGTCGGGAGCATCGCCGCCCATGCGACGAACGGTGCGATCGTCTCGCGCTCGAGCGTCAGCTTCAGCGTGTAGGTCGTGGCCTCGCAGAAGTCGGTGTACGAGACCGCGACGGTGCCGTGGTCGAGCGTCGCGCTGGTGATGCCCTCGAAGCCATTGCCGCCGCCGGTCGCGTCGATCGCGACGGTGAGCTTGCCGCGCGTCGCCCATAACCGGCCCTTGGCTTCGAGCACGACGTTGTTCGGCAGCGTGATCCGCTTGCCGTCCGCGCTCACCGGCAGCTTGCCATCCGCGTGTGCGACCGACGCGAGCGCGAGTAGGCACACGAGCATCCGCCGCATCGCGAGATCGTACGCCGATCGCGGCCGGATCGTCCGGTTGTCCCGGCCACAGCCGGACGATCGCCGGACAGTCGGCGGCTAACCGCGCGCGATCACGCGAGCCGAAATCGGCGCGCCGGTTGCTGAACCGGGCCGCGCCATGTCAATTGCAGACCGACCAACCGCACGTCCGACACAGCTGACACCGAGCTTGCTCGAGCAACACCGATCCGCATTCGGGACAGCGAGCGGCGCGATCGACGACCGCAGTGCGCGCGCCGGTGACCAGCACTTGGCCATCGCGGCTGCCGTCCCGGTACACGGTGATTCCCTTGCAACCCAACTCGTACGCGAGCTCGTACGCAGCTTTGACATCAGCCGGCGTGGCCTCGCGCCGGAGGTTGATCGTCTTGCTGACGGCAGCGTGAACGTGACGCTGAAAAGCAGCCTGCATCCGGACGTGAGTTGCGATGTCGATCTCGTGAGCGGTCGGGAACCGGCGTTGGATGTCGGCAGGGACATCGTTGCGGCCGCGCACGCCGCCGGTGATCGCGAGCGCTTCGAACAGTTCGGGCGAGCCGAACCCGCGGTGCTCGGCGATCTTCATGAAGCTCGGATTGACCTCGACGAGCTCGGCGCCGTCGAGGACGTTACGGCGGTATGCGAGCGCGTAGAGTGGCTCGATCCCACTGGCACAGCCGGCGATGATGCTGATCGTGCCGGTCGGAGCGATCGTCGTCGTGGTGGCGTTGCGCAAGGGCCGCTGATCGGACGTGAACCAGCGCGACCCGCGCCACGCCGGGAACGGCCCGCGTTCGGTCGCGAGAGCGCGCGACGCTTCGAGCGATTCGTCCTCGAGGAACGCCGCGACTTTCTCGGCGAGCGCGAGCGCGGCGGGCTCGTCGTAGGCGATGTCGAGGGCGGCGAGCGCGTCGGCCCAGCCCATGATGCCCAGGCCGATCTTGCGGGTGGCCTTGGTCGCGCGTTCGATCTCGGGAAGCGGGTAGCGGTTCGCGTCGATCACGTTGTCGAGAAACCGCACGCTGTCGTGGATCGCGTCGCGCAGCCGGGACCAATCGAGATCGCTGCCGACCACGAAGCGGCCGACGTCGATCGAGCCGAGCGTGCACGACTCGAACGGCAGCAACGGTTGCTCCCCGCAGGGATTCGTCGCCTCGATCATGCCGAGCAACGGCGTGGGCTGGAGCTCGTTGACCCGGTCGATGAACACCATGCCGGGGTCACCGACGGCCCAAGCGGCATTCGCGATCGCGTCGAGCACGCGGCGAGCGCTGAGCGTGCCGGAGGCTTTGCCAGTGCGCGGATTGATCAGCTCGTAGTTCTCGCCTGCCGCCGCAGCGGCCATGAAGGCATCGGTGACCGCGACCGAGAGGTTGAAGTTGCGCATCCGGCTCGGATCGAGCTTGAGCGCGATGAACTCGAGCACGTCGGGGTGATCGACGCGCAGCATGCCCATGTTGGCGCCGCGCCGGGTGCCGCCCTGTTTGATCGCTTCGGTCGCCACGTCGAACACCTGCATGAGCGACACGGGGCCGGACGCCTGGCCGCCAGTGGAGGCGACGAGATCGCCGGCCGGACGCAGTCGGGAGAACGAGAATCCCGTGCCGCCACCGGTCTTCTGGATTTCGGCGGCCCAGCGCACGGCCTCGAACACACCGGTGGTGGAGTCGTCGACGGGGACGACGAAGCACGCCGCGAGCTGGCCGAGTGGGCGGCCCGCATTCATGAGAGTCGGCGAGTTGGGCAGGAACTCGAGGCTGGTCATCATCCGTTCGAACCGGACAGCGACGGCAGCTTTGTGTTCGGCGGAACCGCTCTCGACGTTCGCTATATGAACGGCGACCCGGCGGAACATCTGCTCCGGCGTCTACACGACGACACCGTCCGCGCGTGCGAGATAGCGCGCGCGCAAGACGGCAAGCGCGTTAGCGGTGAGCGGCGCCGGCACATTCGCACCGTACGATCCGCGGCACGAGCGCGCAACCGGCCACCTGGGCGATGGGTGATCGCAGTCGCGATCATGGCGTTGCTGGTCGCGCTCGTCGGACGCGCGATCGCCGCGCCGATGGCGGATCCGGGGGTGACTTCCGACGCACTCGAGGATGCAGAGCCGGGCGAGCCCGCGCTCGAGCCCGCGGCTCGGATCGAAGCGGCGCCCGTGGCCGAGGGGCCGCGAGGCCCGACGACGAAAGCGCTGCTCGCCGCGGCGTACCGCACCGCCGGACTCGATCGCGATCCGACGATCGGATGGAGCCGGCGGGCCCGACTCGCGAGCCTCGTGCCGTGGGTGACGGTGCGCGATGGCAGCGACGCGACCTGGCACGACATCTCGGACCCGACCATAGGGTACGTCTCGATCTTCGAGGTCAGCGCGACCTGGCACCTCGATCGGCTCGCATTCGACCCGAACGAGATGCGGGCCTCGGCGATTCAGGCCGGCCGCAGGCGCGAAAAGCGGCGGGTCGCCGACCTCGTGATCCGCGCGTATTACGATTGGCGGCGCGCAGTTGCGGCCACGGGAGACGACAACCGCTGGCGGTGGATCGCCGACGAAGCGCGCGATCGCTTGGACGCTCTCACCGATGGCTGGTTCTCCGGAAACTTGCCAGCCTCGGCGGCGCCGGCCAAGCTGTAGCTGAGTGAGTCGCGATCGCGAGCACCCGCGCTATGCCCACGAGGCTGCGGTCACGTTTCGCGTCAATGGGACGGCGATTCAGGGCCGGACTCGCAACCTATCCCGTGGCGGGCTCTGCGCGCTGTGCGCGGATCCGATTCCGTTCGGCGCCGACGTCGATACCGACATCGTGCTGGTGTTCGACGATGACATCCAGTCCGAGGCGCTGAGCATTCCGGGTCGGGTCGTGTGGTGCACGCCAGTAGACGACGCCCATCAGATCGGCATCGCGTTCCGTCCGCTCGATGCGGGGAAAGCGGACTACCTCACGCTGTTCCTGCGCTATCTCGACGACAGCCGAACCGAGAAGCAACCTCGCCACGGCAACGTCGACGACCGGTTTCGCTAGAGCGCGGGCCGCTATGTGCCGGCTTGTGCGGCCTGCGACTTCTTCGCGTCGGCCATCATCCGTGCCTTCTGGATGTCGCCCATCATCCCGAGCACGAGTCGCGGATCGGTGAACACGTTGAGCTTCGGCGCGAGCGACTTCGCATAACGATCGAAGTAGAGCAGCTGCTTCGTGATCAAGATGAAGGCGTTCGGCATCATGATCTTGTGGCGCGTCGCGGTGCGTTGGATGCCCGGGAAGAACTCGGCGTAGTTGACCTCGCCGAACGACAGCGTGAGCAGTGGGCTGTACGTCTCGCCGAGATCGGTGACGAACTTGTCCATGTCGAGGCCCGGGGGCGTCCCGCCCATCTCGCATATGATCTCGGCGAGCCGTTTGTAGTTACCCGAAGCGAACGCGATCATGTAGTCGGTGACGAGATAGCGCTCTTTGTCGTTGAACCGACCGACGATACCGAAGTCGAGGAAGCCGATGGTGTCGTCGTCGAGCAACATCAGATTGCCGGCGTGAACGTCGCCGTGGAAGAACCCGTAGAACACGACGCATTGGAACCACGCGCGTAGACCGGCGACGAGCTTGCCTTCGCCGTCGATGCCGCGCGACTTGATCTCCTCGAACGCGTCGACTCGCAGGCCTCGGAACCGCTCCATCACGAGCACCTTGCGTGTCGTGTATTCCTGGTGCGGCACCGGCGCACGGATGTTCGTGTGGCCGAGCTCGCGCATGATCTCGTTGAACCGATCGAGGTTCGCGGCCTCGGTGCGGAAGTCGAGCTCTTCGCTGAGCGTCTTTGTGAAGTCGTCGACGATGCCGACCGGGTTCGCGAGCTCCGCATCGCGCTTGAACCGGGTCACGACCTTGGCGACGAACCGCATGATCTTCATGTCGGCCATGCAACGCGGGATGATCCCCGGGCGTTGGACCTTGATGACCACGAGCGTGCCGTCGCGCAGCTTCGCGGTGTGGACCTGCGCGATCGATGCGGACGCGAGCTGCTTCGGCTCGATATCGATCAGGTGCGCCGCCTTCTCGGCTCCGAGCTCCTCGTCGAGCGTGCGCACCACATCCGCGAACGGGAACGGCTTGACGCGATCGAGGACGCGCTGGAACTCTTTGACGTAGCGGTCCGGGAACATCCCGGACGACGACGCGATGATCTGGCCGAACTTGATGAACGTCGGGCCGAGATCCTCGCAGAACATGCGCAGCACCATCGGCCGGGTCAGCTTCGTGTACTTGTCGCTGCGGCCACCGAGCTTGAAGATCAGCTTGCGGATGCCGAGCACGTCGCCGATCCACATCCAGAAATACTTCGCCGCGTAGATCGAGAACGCCCAGATCCGGCGCGGCACCGGCAGCGCGACCGAGAGCAGGAATAACACCGCAAACGCGGCCAGGAACGAATACAAGACCATGTGCGCCGATCAGTCTAACACCGGGGCCGGCCACCGGGCTGGCTCGCCGGCAGTACACTGCGAGCGATGCTGACGACTGTGACCGCCGGGCCGTACACCGTGCGCGGCGTTTCGGTCGGCGGGGTCTACACATCGCTCGCGATCCCCGAGCTCGGGGTCATGCTCGACGCCGGTATCCCGCTACGCTCGTTGGGCGCGACCGACACGATCGTGCTGTCGCATGGCCACGCCGATCACGTCGGCGCCCTGCCCGCCCTGCTCGGGATCCGTGGGCTGCTCGGCAAGACCAAGCCGCCGCGGGTCGTGATGCCGATCGAGATCGTCGACGATCTGCGCGCCGCGCTGGCCGCGCTGACCAAGCTCCAGCGCTTCCCGCTCGAGATCGAAGCGATCGGCATGGCGCCGGGCGAAGAGCTCGCGCTGCGCGGAGACTTGTTGCTTCGCGCGGTCCGCACGTTTCACCCGGTGCCGTCGCTCGGCTACGTGTTCGTGCGCAAGGTCGCGAGGCTCAAAGACGAGCTCATCGGCCTCCCCGGCCCCGAGATCGCAGCGCGCCGCCGCGCCGGCGAGGTCGTGGCAGACCATCGCGAGCATCTCGAAGTCGCGTACGCCACCGACACGCTCGCGACCGTGCTCGATCACTCGCCCGAGCTGCTGACCGCGCGCGTCTTGATCATCGAGTGCACGTTTCTCGATGCCCGCAAATCGCGAGACGCCGCCCGCGCCGGCTGTCACATCCACCTCGACGACCTGATCGAGCGCGCCGAGCGGTTCGCGAACGAGCACATCGTGCTGATGCACTGCTCGCAGCTCTATCGTCCGGGTGAAGTCGCCGCGATCCTCGATGCCCGCGTTCCGCCGGCGCTGCGAGCCAAGATCGTCCCGTTCGTGCCTACCGACGACCACTGGCCAGGGTGACGCTGGGGACGGTGTCGCTTTTGTCAACTTGCCCGTAGCCCGGCGCTACGACGCGCAAGCGACGAGCAAGACGCACAGCTCGCCGATCGCTGCCGCCATCGCCACGACCGGCGCGGTCAACCCGTGATCGCGGCGCTGCGCATCCACTCCGAGCACGAACGCCATCGCGGCAGTGATCGCCACCGCGGCCACGCCGCCCTTGCCGAGTGCGAGCACCGCCAACACCAGCGCTCCGGCGCTGAGCAGCACGGTCAACCATGCGGGCGACGGTGTCGCGACGAGGGAGCGCGGCGAATGATCGTCGAGGATCGGATCACCGAGGGCCTGCAAGAACACCGCAGCCCACCGCCCGACGACCGCGGTCGCCACCAACACGGCGAGCCAGCGATCCGGCGCTAGCGCCATGAACGCCACAACGCGAATCAACGTCGTGAACACGAGTGCGAGAATTGCGGCCACGCCCGGACCGCGCGACTCGCGTTGCCATGCGTCGACCCGGTCCGCAACACCGCGCTCGATCAACGCCGCCGACGCGAGCGATAGGGCCGCCATCCCGAGTGCACTCGCGACCGCGTTCGGGATCCCGGCGGTGCGCGCTAGCGCTGCGACGAGCCAGGCGCAAAATCCGATCGGCAAGGCAATCGCGACGACCCAACCCGGCGAGCGCGCCTCGTCACCGATCTCGAGCGGCCAACGCCACGGCGTCGAATGGACGAGCGCGACGGCTCCGCCGTACAGCGGCCCGAGCTTTCGCATCCAGTCCTCTCGACTCGACACGGCGCCAGCTTACTCCGATCGCGCTCGCGTGGCGGCGCGTTGCAGGTTGACAAAGCTTCTCCGTCCCCAGCTACAGCGCGGGCTTGACGGCGTGCTTGCGCTCGGGGACGTCGGCTATCGACGCTCTCGCTAGGAACGGCGCCGGATCGATGTAGCGGGTTTCGGTGTTGTCGCCATGGCGACCCGGCTGATTCGGCAACTCGAGCGAGAAGTGCAAGTGCGGCACCGCCTCGTAGACTGCCGATGCGCCGAGCGTACCGAGGTACTCGCCCGCAGTAACGTGGTCACCGACCTGCAAGTCGGCCGCGACATCATCGAGGTGCATGTACGCGGTCAGCACGCCATCATCGTGCTCGATTCTCACGTAACGACCACTGCGACCGTCGAGGCCGAGCTCGTGGCGCTCGACGCGAACGACGACGCCACTGGCGACCGCGACGATCGGCCGACCGCGCGGGCCGTCGAGATCGATGCCGCAATGGCCGGCGCCGCATTCGGTGCGCATGATGCCGTGGCGCTCGGCGCCGAACAGTCGGCTCTGCTGCGCGGGAACTTGCTCTGCGCTCGCGCTCACCGGATGAATCCACGCGTGCAGCGACGGGTATTGCTCGTCGAGTGCCACCGTGTCGATCTCCGGAATCGGGAAGCGCTCGGCCGGCGTCGGCTCGACGGGACGCGGCGGGATGCCTTCGCGCTCGATGCCGTGCGCGCGCGCGGACAGCGGCTCGGGCTCGTCGATGTCGAGACACGCGACTGGCACCGAGCCGATCTGCGCATTCGATGACGCGAGCCGCGCGGCGACCAGGGCGACCAGCGCAGCAGTCGCCCCGGCAATGCCCAAGCGGTGCGGCGCGCGACGACGAGTCCGGGCCCACGGAATGACGATCGGTTCGACCGCGACCGCTTCGACGACCGGCCCGAGCAACTGACAGCTCGCATGCCACAGCTCGACCGCACCGCTCGCGGTGATCGATGGTCGACCTTCGTGGAGCGCTACACCGCACCCACAACGAGGACACACCGCGGCCACCATGCATCAGATGCTAGACGAACCCGCGCGTTCATTCGCCAGCCGTCGAGATCATTTTATTCGGAGCACGTCGATCGCGCGCCGAATGTGCGACGTGTCCTACAGCGTCGGACTAGGTCTTCTTGTGGATGATGATCAGATGATTCGCGTTGTGCTTGTCGTAGTAACCGAACCGAAACGATAGCTCTCGCTTCGGTTCGCTCTCGAACTCGGTTCGCCAATCCTTGGCGATGCCGTTGCCCGCCGGGATGTGCGGCCCGACGAACTCGCCGTAGGTCTCGTAGTCGTAGCCGGCAGGCTTGCCCCACTTCGGCGCTACCCCGGTCGCGTCGGACACCATCCACACGACGTGGCTCGTCAGGTAGTCGCGCATGATCGAGAACGATTCCCACGACAACAAGTAGCTCGCGGCCTTCGTCATCCCGGCGACCGGGCCCATTGCCTCGAGGTACTTCACGACGCGCGGATCCTTCTTGAGGCCGGTGCCGATACCCTTGCTGTCTTCGTTGCCGAGGTTCGCGCGGATGTGGCGATAGACCTGAACCCGCCCGTTCGGCTTCTTGTACTGAATCTCGGCGTTCGCGAACAGCCAGTTGCGCTTCTGCGCGGCGGCCTTCGTTGGATCGGGCGCCTTCTTCAGATCGTCGTCGTCGAGATACTTCACCGTGCCGTCGGGATCGAGCGAGAAGTAGCGCAACTTGACGAGCTCGTAGCCGTGAATCTTGAGCGCCGATAGCGCGAAGATCAGCTCGGTCGGCAACGCGCCACCGCGCATCGCGTCGATCATGTTCTGCGTGTTGCTGAAGTTCACGCGATAGAGGAACTTGAGCTCGTACTCGACCTTCTTGAGCGCGTGGTCGAGATCCTTGCCTTTGAGCGCATCGAGCGTGCGCGGATCGCCAGATGGCTCGAGCGACATCGTCGTGATCAGGTCGGCGTCGGGAAAT
>CAZDGY010000119.1:0-11015 GCA_964504685.1 uncultured Kofleriaceae bacterium
CTACTGCCTCGGGCCCGACACCCCGGTGATGCTCGGCGATTCGCGCACCCGGCGGATCGCCGACCTCGCGATCGGCGACGAGATCTACGGGACACGACTCGACGGCGCGCGGCGCAGCTACGTGCGAACGCGCGTGCTCGACGTGTGGTCGACGATCAAGGAGGCGTATCGCGTCGAGCTCTCGGACGGCACCGATGTTGTTGCGAGCGCGGACCATCGCTTTCTATCCGCCCGCGGCTGGCGCTACGTGCTCGCCGACGACACCCGCCGCGCCTTCATGCGGCCGACGACGCGCTTGCTCGGCCCGGGGCGGTTCGCGATCGCGCCGGACGAATCGCCCGAGTACCAGCGCGGCTACCTGTGCGGGATGATCCGCGGCGATGCCACGCGTCGGCGCGCCGCGCGAGTCGCGCTCGTCGATCTCGAAGCGCTGCACCGCACGAAGCGATATCTCGCAGCCTTAGCGGTCGAAGCGAGCGCGTTCCAGTTCCTCGCCGCGCGTGCTGGCTTTCGCGAAGCGTCCGCGGTCCGGATGTCGTCGCGGATCACGTTCGAGAGCGTCGACTACTTGATCGATCTGCCGGTGCAGCCCGAGCTCGATTGGCACAAGGGTTTTCTCGCCGGCATCTTCGACGCCGAAGGCGAGTACGGCGCGCAAGGGCTGCGGATCTCGAGCGCGGATCGCGTGCTCGTCGATCGCATCGCGCAGTCGCTCGATCGGCTCGCGTTCGATGCGGTGGTCGAGACGGCCGAGCGCGAGCCGCGCAAGATCTTCGATGTGCGCGTGCGCGGTGGCAACTCCGAGCACCTGCGGTTCTTCCACACGACCGGTCCAGCGATCTCGCGCAAGTGGAGCCTCGAGGATCGCGCGGTGAAAGGCTCGCCCGATCGCCGCGTCGTTTCGATCACGCCGCTCGGCAAGCGCCGGCTGTTCGACATCACGACCGGCACCGGCGACTTCATCGCGAACGGAGTGATCAGCCACAACTGCTACGCGCGACCGACTCACGAGTATCTCGATCTCGGCGCCGGCACCGACTTCGACACGAAGATCGTCGTCAAGCCGAAGGCGGCCGAGCTGCTGCGCGCGGCGTTCGACAAGCCATCGTGGAAGGGCGAGCTCGTGATGTTCAGCGGCGTCACCGACTGCTACCAGGCGATCGAACGCGAGCTCGAGCTGACGAAACAATGCCTCGAGGTCTGTCTCGAGTATCGCAATCCAGTCGCGATCATCTCGAAGAGCGCGTTGATCGAGCGCGACGTCGGGTTGCTCGTCGAGCTCGCACGCGAAGCCGGATGCCATGTCAGTGTCAGCCTCGCGTTCGCAGACCCCGAGCTCGCGCGCCAGATCGAGCCGTGGGCGCCGGCTCCCGCGCGGCGCTTGAAAGTCATCGAGACGCTCGCGAAGGCGGGTCTGTCGGTCGGCGTGATGTGCGCGCCGGTGATGCCCGGGCTCAACGACGATCAGATGGTGCGCGTGCTCGAGTCGGCAGCCTCGGCCGGTGCGACGAGCGCCGGCTGGGTGCTGCTTCGCTTGCCCGGCGCGGTCAAGCAAGTGTTCGAGGACCGCGTGCGGGTCGCGCTGCCGCTCGCCGCCGACAAGATCTTGCACAGGATCCGCGAGACCCGTGGCGGCGACAAGCTCTACGACTCGCGGTTCGGCACGCGCGGCCGCGGTGAAGGTGTGTACGCACAGACGATCGCGGCGCTGTTCGAAACGACCGTCAAGCGACTCAAGCTCGGCGAGCGCGACGGTGCGCGACTCGGAGCGACGATGCCGTCGCGGTTCCAGCGTCCGGCTCGCGGCGGTCAGCTATCGCTATTCTGAGCCTGCTAGGTTCACGCAATGCGGTGCTCGCGTTCCGTGGCGCGCGTATCACTGAGCGAGCACGGCGATCAAACCGACGATCGCGAGCGCGGCGACCGCGAGCGCCGCGTAGAACGCCGCGGAGCTCCGCGCATGGCGCGGTGGTTCGACCGGCGCGACCGATCGCTTCTCTGCGACCCCGCCGCCGCGCAGATGACGTTCCGCCGGATCGCGGAACCGCAGCGCGAGGTTGCCGAGCTCGATCAACGAGCCGTCGCGGAGCTCGGCGTCGGTGACGCGTACGCCGTCGAGCTTCGTGCCGTTCTTAGAGCCCAGATCGGCGAGCCGCACGCCGTCCCAGCCGCGGCGGATCTCGGTGTGCGTGCGCGATAGATCGGCGTCCGCGATCACCCAGCCCGCCTCATCGCCGCGACCGATCACGAGCGTCGACTCCGGTGGCGCGAGCGCGCGACTCGCGCCTGCGATCGGACCGCGTTCGACCGTTAGCTGCGGCGCGTTGTCGGCTCCGAGCAAGCTGCGCACGAGCTCGCGCGCGAGACTCGCGGTGCGCTGAGGCGAGGCCGCGATCGCGCCGTCGGGCGCGCGTGCAATCGCAACGCGGTAACGCCCGAGCTCGAGCATGACGCCCTCCCCGATCGCGCCGCCCGTGGCCGGCTGACCCGCGACGCGCACGTCGCCGAGCGCGCGCCAGCCATTTGCATCGACGCGCACGTGCTCGCCACGCGCGGCCTCCGCCGGTAGCCGAACCTTCGCGGTCTCCGCGCTACCGATCGCGAATTCGCCTTCGACGTCGAGCGGCGGCAGTGCAGGCTCGCCGACCTCGTTGATCACGACCCGCAGCACGCCGACTACTTCGTGCGCTCGCGCTGCTCTTCGGCTTTGTACTGGTAGTAACGCTCGAGCACCATCTTCAAGTACTGTCGCGTATACGCGTACGGCGGCACCGTGTAGCCGAACTTCGCGAGCGAGCCGAGCCCGGCGTGATAGCCCGCGATCGTCAGCACGAGATCGCCGTCGACGTGATTTGCGAGCCAACGCAACAGCCGCGTGCCGGTCATGATGTTCGTGCGCGGGTCGAACACGTCGCCCGTCACACCCATGTCGATCTCGACCTGCGGATGGACTTGCATCAGGCCCTTGCAGTCCATCGACGACACGACGTGCGGGTCGTAATCGCTCTCGACTTTGATCACCGCGCGGATCAGCGGCACCGGAATGCGATACAGCGCCGACGCTTCGCGAATGTAGTCGTCGTAGCGATGAAACCGTTCGGGCGACGTGTCGGTCGCAGAGATCTTGTCGCAGCGCGGACAGTTGCCGCGTTCGGCCGACGCCTTCGAGCCAACCTCGGGCGTGCTATCGAGAACTTTCTTCCAGTTGCCGCCATGCGGCTTCATGTTCGTGAAGTGCGCGACCCCGTCGCCGTCGGTCCACGAATACACGTCCGCGCGCGCCGCGCCATCGGCGACCACCAGAGCGACGACAAACGCGAAGGCGAGCCGCACGAGCTCCGAAATGGTACCGCGCCCGGTGAGGCACCGCAAAACTCCAATCAAGCCGCGCGGAACTGCAGGCCGATCACGGCTGCCATATTGGCAATCAACGCATCGAGCTCGCGGCGAGCGAGCCGGCCTGCGAGTGCGCCATCGATCCACAGCATCGCGAGCCCGTGCATCGCCGACCACGCGAGCATCGTGACCGCGCGAGCGTCGGCTCGCGGGCGACATGCGATGACGGCCTCGAGGACGCGACGAAAGGCCGGCGCAGCCTCGCGCGCGAGACCGGCACTCCGGCCGCGAAACAACACGCGAAAGCGCGCCGGGTGGATCAGAGCGTAGCGCACGTACGCCGCGCCGAGAGCATGGAACCGAGCGCGCGGTTGCCCCACGTGGCGGCGCTCCGCCGCGGCCATCGCGCGATCGAGATCGCCAAACCAGATCGCTGCGAGCGCCTCGTCGACCGCCTCGATGCTCGCGAAATGGTAGTGGACCGCGACGTGGCTCACCCCGAGACGGCGACCAAGCTCTCGTAGGCCAAGCGGCTCGCCGGCGTCGACAAGTGCGGTCGCGGCCGCGAGCACCGCCGCGCGCAGGTCGCCGTGGTGATATGCGCGACGCGCCATCGTAAAACATCTTACCACGTCAATCTTACCAATGGTAAGATTGAGGTCATGCAGCGAAGCCTGTACTACGTCGCGAGTTATCTCACCGGCGCCGGGCTCGGCCTCGTATTCGCGCCCGAGCTCACGCTGCGCGTGCTGCAATCGAACGGCGCATACCCCGCGCCGATCGTGCGGATGTGTGGCCTGTTCGTGCTCGGCCTCGCCGCGTTCGTGATCCAGGCGATCCGGCTCCGGCTCACCCAGCTGTATCCGACGCTCGTCTTGGTCCGCGTCGGGTTTTGCATCGCGTACGTCGTGATCTATCTGCAGTGCCGCGATCCGTTCTTCCTGGTCACGCTCGCGGTGGTCGGCGCCGGCTTGCTCGCTAGCCTCGTCGGCCTCGCGCTTGCCGTGCCAGAGCCACTCGCGCGAACGCACGAGCCCGAACGCTTCGACCTCGAGGTCGAAGCGAACGGCCTGCGGTTCGCCGCACATTCGTGGGGCGAGGGTCCGCTCGTGCTGTTGCTCCACGGCTTTCCCGATACGGCCCGCACCTGGGACGTGATCGGCCCTGCGATCGCAAAGGCCGGCTACCGGGTCGTCGCACCGTACCTGCGCGGCTATGCGCCATCGGGCTTACCACCTCGCGATTGCGACGCGCGTACGCTTGGCGAGGACATCGTCGCCCTGGTGGGCGCACTCGGCGAGACCGAGGCACGCGTGATCGGCCATGACTGGGGCGCCGAAGCCGCGTACGCAGCGGTCGCACTCGCACCGGAGCGGTTCACGCGACTCGTCACGATCGCGATTCCGCCGCGCGCCGCGATCACGATCACGCCTGCGCTGTTCTGGGCCTTGCGCCACTTCATCGCGTTCAAGCTGCCGGGCGCAGAAGCGCGGTTCGCGGCGAACGACTTCGCGATGGTCGAAGAGCTATGCCGGCGATGGTCGCCGACCTGGAAGTTCACCACTCGCGATCTCGAGCACGTCAAGAACGCGTTCGCCGCGCCGGGCGTCGTGCACGCCGCGCTCGGCTACTACCGCGCCGCCAAGTTCGGCACCCCGGCGTTTCTGCGCACCCCGATCACCGTGCGTGCCCTCGCGATCGCCGGCGCCGACGATCCCGGCGTATCGCCGCGCGTGTTCGAGGCGGTACGCGGCCACTACCGCGCCGGCTACGAGGTCGCGACCGTCCGAGGCGGCCACTTCTGTCACCGCGAATCGCCCGAGGCGTGCATCGCGGCGATCGTGCCGTTCCTCGCGTAGCTACGCGGTTCCCGGCGGGAACAGCTTCGCAAACGAGTCTTTGTCGAGCGCTTTCTCCAGCGCGTCTTGCGCCTTGATCGCACCTTCGCGCACGTAGCGTTCGAGCGCGACGTCCATGCCCTGCATGCCTTCCGCCGTGCCGGCTTGGATGAAGCTCGCGATCTGTTGAGTCTTGCCTTCGCGCACGAGCGACGCGAGCGCGAGGCTGCCCAGTAGGATTTCATGCGCGGCGACGCGACCGGAACCATCCGCTCGCGGCAGCAGCTGTTGCGCGACGATGCCGGCTAGCGAATCGGCGAGCAAGCCGCGGATCTGCGGCTGTTGGTCGGCGGGAAACGCGTTGACGTAGCGATCGATCGTCGCAGCGGCGGAGTTCGTGTGCACGGTCGCGAAGATCAAGATGCCGAAGCTCGCGAGTTGCAGCGCCGCTTTCATCGTCTCGGCGCCGCGGAGCTCGCCGACCAGAATGACGTCGGCGTTTTCGCGACCCGCACTGCGAATCGCATCGAGGAAGCTCGGCACGTGCTCGCCGACCTCTTTGTGCGTGATGAGGCACTTGCGCGGCACGTGAACGAACTCGACCGGGTCCTCGATCGTGAGGATATGGCCCGAGCGCGTGCGATTGATGTGATCGATCATCGCAGCAAGCGTCGTCGATTTGCCGGAGCCGGTCGGGCCGGTCACGAGCACGAGACCGGCACGCAGATCGGACAGCTTGCGGATGCCCGGCGGCACGCCGAGCTCATCGAGCGACTTGATGATCGTGGGAATCGCGCGAAACACCGCGCCGACGCCGCTCAGCTTCTTGAGATAGTTCGCGCGGAACCGCGCCTTCGCGCCGTGCTGATGTGCGAAGTCCAGATCGCCGGTCGTCGTGAAGTGCGTGCGTTGCTCGCCCGATAACAGCGGCATCAACATCGCTTCGATGTCGCCGGTGGTCAGCGCCTTGTCACCTTCGGGCGCGAGCTCACCGCGGATCCGCAGCATCGGCGGATAGCCGGGCGTGAGGTGCAAGTCCGAGCCTTTGCGCTCGAGCAGCTTGTCGAACAACGTGTCGATCGCAAATCCGGGCATTACTTCTTCCCCGGCGTTGGCGCGGGCGGATGCAACACGTTGGTGAGCTCCTTCTTGCTATCCGCCGCGGCGAGCGCGACCTCTTCGCGGATCCGGCCGGCGCGCACGTGCTCCGCGAGCGAGTCGTCGAACCGGATCATGCCGAACGACTTGCCGCGCTGCATGAGGTTCGGGAGCTGGAACAACTTGTCGTCGCGAATCATCGCGGCGAGCGGCAGCACGCCGGTGACGAGCTCGACGACCGGAACGACGCCGCCGTCGACGCCGGGCAACAGCCGCTGGGCGAGCACCGCGCGCAACGCACCGGCGATCGACGCGCGCACTTGGTTTTGATCCTCGGGCGGGAACATGTCGATCAACCGATCGATCGTCTTGGCCGCCGACGGCGTGCTCATCGTCGACAACACGAGGTGGCCGGTCTCCGACGCGGTCAGCGCGATCTCGACCGTCTCGCGATCGCGCAGCTCGCCGATCACGATGACGTCCGGATCTTCGCGCAACGACGCCTTGAGCCCACTCGCGAACGTCATCGTGTGCCGGCCGGCTTCGCGCTGTGACACGACCGCCATCTTGCGCGGATGCACGATCTCGACCGGATCTTCGATCGTCAAGATGTGGTGCGCCCGGCTCGAGTTCACGAGGTCGACGAGCGCTGCGAGCGTCGTCGTCTTACCGTGACCGCTCGGTCCCGCGATCACGACGAGCCCTTGATGGTGCGCTACGACCTTCGCGAGCTCTTTGGGTAAGCCGAGCTGGTCGAGCGTCGACGGCTGCGACGCGGCGAGCCGGAACGTCCCTTTGAGCCCGCCTTGATGGCGCGCGATGTTGGCGCGCAGTCGACCACCGCCTGGTGCGTCGACCGCGAGATCGACATAACCCCGATCTTCGAGCGTGGCCTTGTGCTCCGGGCCAAGCAGCGGCAGCAAGCACGCGTCGGCGTCGGCGGTCGACAGCGGCGACGCTTCGAGCGCGACTAGCTCCCCCGCGACCCGAACCGACATCACGAGGTTGCCGGCGACGTGGAGATCGCTCGCACCGCGTTCGCGAGCGACGCGCACGAGATCCGCGAACACCGGCGGGCCGCTGCGCCTCGGCAGGGCCTGTGCCGGTGCTGGTGTCGGTGCCTGTGTCGGTGCTGGTGTCGGCGGGGCGGGCGCGACCGGCTTCGCGGCCCCCCCCGGCTTCGCACTCGGGCGCGTTTCAAGCTCGAGCGCCGGCCCGGTCGCATCATCGAGATCGAGCGCGAACGGTTGCGGCATCCTCGACTTTGGAGGAGCGCCGGCTGGCTTTGCTGGCGCGGGTGCCGGCCCTGGCTTGGGTGTGGCCTCGAGCTCGAGCGAGAACCCCGGGCCCAAGTCGATCGGCGGTGGCGTCGGAGCCCGCTTCGGGGGCGCTGCAACGGCCGGCAAGGTCGACGTCCGGGGCTCGCCCACGGACGGCACCATCGCCGGATGGCGATGCGGTTCAATCGAGCGCTCGATGCGAAACACGATCTCCTCGCCGCGTCGACCTGCCTGGACGCGGACCCGGCGTTTGCCGAGGTCGACCTCGACCGCTTCGAGCGTCGAATCGGCGCTCGGGATCAACCCGGGCAGCGGTGTCCCTTGGATCAGCGAGCTGAGCTGCGTCGCGCTCACCGGTTTCGACGTCAACGTGGAGTAGGCGCCGGCTTTGCGCATCGCGATCGTGCGCCCGACGGCAATCACGATCTCGGTAACGCCTTCGCGGTCGAGATAGTTGAGGATCTGGTCGAGTTGCGCGTTCACCCACGCCCATCGTAACGCGCTATGGTCCGCTCACGCATGTCGGAGCCGCTCGAGTGCGACTATCTCGTCATCGGGTCCGGAATCGCCGGCCTTAACTTCGCCCTGCTCGCGGCGGAGCATGGCCGGGTCGTGGTGGTCACGAAGAAGCGCGAGGCCGACACCAACACGAACTGGGCGCAAGGCGGCGTCGCAGCAGCGCTCGCGCCCGACGACAGCTTCGAACAACACGTCGCCGACACGCTCGCCGCCGGCGATGGTCTTTGCGACCGCAAGGTGGTCGAGCTGTGCGTCACCGAGGGGCCGGCGCAAGTGCGACGCTTGCTCGATCTCGGCGTGCGGCTCGCCCGCGACGAAGCCGGCGAGCTCGACCTCGGCCGCGAGGGTGCCCACACCCGGCATCGCGTCGTGCACTGGCAAGATGTCACCGGTCGCGAGATCCAGCGCGCCTTGATGGCCGCGGTCGCGAGTCACGCCAACATTACCGTGCTCGAAAACCACATCGCGGTCGATCTGTTGTCGCTCGCAAAATACGGCGGTGATCCGGCGTGCATCGGCGCCTACGTCCTCGATAGCCGCAGCGGGCAAGTCGACACCGTGTGTGCGCGCGCGACCGTGCTCGCGACCGGCGGTACCGGCAAGGTCTACATCTACACGTCGAACCCCGACGTCGCGACCGGCGACGGCATCGCGATGGCGTATCGGATCGGCGCCGCGTGCTCCGACCTCGAGTTCATCCAATTTCATCCGACCGTGCTCTATCACCCGCACGCCGGCCAGTTCTTGATCTCCGAAGCGCTGCGCGGCGAAGGCGGCGTGTTGAAGCTCGCAAGCGGCGAGACGTTCATGGAGAAGTACCACCCGATGAAGTCGCTCGCGTCCCGCGACATCGTCGCGCGCGCGATCGACAACGAGCTCAAGAAGTCGGGCGCGGACTCGGTGTTCCTCGACATGACTCACCTCGATCCCGCGTTCGTGCGCGGTCGGTTCCCGAACATCTACGAGCGCTGTTTGTCGCTCGGGATCGACATCACGAAGCAGCCGATCCCGGTCGTTCCCGCTGCGCACTACAGCTGCGGCGGCGTCAAGACCGGCGATCGCGGCGAGACGACGGTGCCCGGGCTCTACGCGATCGGCGAGTGCGCGGCGACCGGGCTCCACGGCGCGAACCGGCTGGCGTCGAACTCGCTACTCGAAGGCATGGTGTTTTCGTCGCGCGCTGCCGAAGCGGTGCGCGGAGCGCCGCGCCACCGTCCGTCGCACATCGCGCCGTGGTCGAGCGGCGACGCGACCGACTCGAACGACGCGATCGTCGTGACCCTGAACTGGGAAGAGATTCGCAGGTTCATGTGGTCGTACGTCGGCATCGTGCGCAGCGACAAGCGACTCGAGCGAGCGCGCCACCGGATCGAGGTCGTGCGCGACGAGATCCGCGAGTACTACATCGACTTCAAGATCACGAGCGATCTAGTCGAGCTGCGCAACCTCGCGCTCGTCGCGCACCTGATGATCGAAAGTGCGCGCCGCCGCAAAGAATCGCGCGGCCTACATTTCACGCTCGACTACCCGGACAAGCTGCCAGAGGCGAAGCACTCGGAAATCCAGCTCACCGACGGTCCGCGCGGGTAGGACACGTCTTACAGCGGAATACGCGCCGACGAGAATCGACGCACGCGAGCACGATTTCCTTCTCAGGCCCGAGCGGAGCTGTCGTACGCTGGGTGCAATGAAGAAGTCAGTTTCCACTTCGACGAAGCAGCAAAGACTGAGAGTTCAGGTGGAGAAGCTTCGCAAGCTCACCGACCAGCAACTCGACCAGGTCGCCGGCGGTTTGCCGACCGACCATTGCCCCGCCAGCAGACCCTGCAACGGCGGCAGCTGAGACCGGCGCGTTCTCGATTCAGCCTCCGGCCTTCGAGGCGTGTCATAGGCTTCTTAGTCAAGGGGCATTCGCATGAAGAAGTTTGTTCCCGCATCAACCCAACAGACGCGACTGAAGATGAAGCTCGAGAAGTTACGCGAGCTCACCGACCAGCGACTGGACCAGGTGGCCGGCGGTTTTCCGACCGACCATTGCCGTGCCACAAAACCCTGCTGAGCGGCGCCCGCGTCACACCTCACCGAGTCAACGCGCGTTCACGCCGGGGCGTCGTAACGCGTAGTTAGGGTCTCCGACAGCTCGAAGCAGGTTGGCACCGTGGTCGCATTAGCGACTGCCATACTCCTCGCTGCCGGATTGTTGACGGACGGCCACGCAGCTTGGGGGGGCCACCGAAGCATGTTGCTTCGGTGGCTTTGCTATTTGTGCGGAGCTACGCTGCGCTCTGCGAATGTCTGAAGGCGAACGCAGCCTAGGCGGCTTCGTCTTGCGCGAGCAGATCGGTTCCGGCGGGTTCGGCGATATCTTTGTCGCCGAACAAAGCGCGCTACATCGCGAAGCGATCGTCAAGCTGTTGCGCGAACCGGGCGAGCCGTCGCGAGTCGAAAGCTTCTTGCGCGAAGCCCAGCTCGCCTCGCGGCTGGACCATCCCTACGCCGCGCATATCTACGCGTTCGGCGCGGAGCCGGACGGCACGCTATGGATCGCGATGGAGCGCGTCCGCGGTGCGTCGTTGCGCGAGGTCACCGAAGCGCAGGGGCCGATGCCGATCGAGCGGTTCGTGCCGCTGCTCGAGCGGATCTGCGAGGTCGTGCATACGGCGCACGAGCAAGGGATCATCCATCGCGATCTCAAACCCGACAACGTGATGGTGATCTCGCGCGCCGGCCGGCTGCTGCCGAAGCTGCTCGATTTCGGCATTGCCCGCGCGACCGCGGACGAGGTGCCACAAACGTCGAGTGGCGGGGTGCTCGGCTCGCCGCCGTACATGGCGCCGGAGCTGTGGGTCGACGCGAAGCATGCGGGTGCCCCTGCGGATCAATACGCGCTCGGCGCGCTCGCGTACGAGGCGCTGACCGGGCGGTTCGCGTTCCCGGGCACGAC
>CAZDGY010000120.1:0-10951 GCA_964504685.1 uncultured Kofleriaceae bacterium
GCTCGTGCCGGAGGACGGCGAGTGCCCGCCGCAACACTGCGATGTCTTGATGCGACCGGCGGCCGTGCTGTTCGGCGAGCCGATCCCGGTCGACGCCGAGCACACCGTCAAACGTGCGCTGCGCGACTGCGACCTGTTCGTCGCGATCGGCACCTCCGGGACGGTGACCCCAGCTTCGAGCTTCGTCCGTTCGGCCCGCTATGCAGGCGCACGGTGCGTGCTGATCAACCTCGAGGCGTTCGACGCTGCGCGGGAGCTGTTCGACGAGGTCCACGTCGGCGAGGCCGACCAGCTCGTGCCGACGCTTTTCGCGGCTTGAGCCGAGACGCGCTTGCGCCTACATCGCGTCCTTGGCGTATCCTCGGGATGAGCTGGATGGCGCGCGCACTCGGAACGATCGTCGTGGCGGCCGTGCTCGCAGCCCTGACCGGCCGAGCCATCGCCGCGCCGAAGATGCTCAAGGGCCCGTACCTTCAGGATCTCGCGCCGACGTCGATCACCGTGATGTGGCAGCTCGACGAGATCACGCCGGGCAAGCTGATCGTCTCCGGGCCAGGCGGCGAGCACGCCCAAGACGTTGCGGGTGCGCGAATCGTCGAAGCGAAGATCGAGAACCTCGCGCCGGCGACGCGCTACCACTACCGCGTCGAAGTCGGCGATCAGAGCTGGCAAGGCGAGTTCGCGACCGCTCCACCGGTCGGCAAGGACGTGCCGTTCTCGTTCGTCGTGATCGGCGACTCGCGTAACGGCGTCGAGCAACACCGCCGGGTCGTCGAGCGGATGACGCAAGAAGTGCCGGACTTCGTGCTCGGTACCGGCGACATGGTCGATGACGGCGCGCGGCTCGACGAGTGGCAAGCGTACTTCGATGTCGAGAGCCCGTTCTTGCGTGACAACGTCTACTACCCGGCGGTCGGCAACCACGATCGCCAAGGTCGGGGGCGTACCGCCGATACCTATCGCTCGTTCTTCTCGGTGCCGGAGAACGGCGGCGAGTCCGAGCGCTACTACGCGTTCAGCTACGCCGCGGCGCGGTTCCTGGTGCTCGACTCCAACGCCTACAGCTTCGCGCTCACCGACCAGACGTCGTGGATCGAGCGCGAGCTGATCGCCGCGCGCCAGGATCCGAACATCCACCACATCTTCGTCGTGATGCACCACCCGCCGTTTTCGATCTCGCTGCACGGTGGCCAGCGCGACTTGCGCGAGCGGTGGGTCCCGCTGTTCGAGAAGTACCAAGTCACCGCGGTGTTCTCCGGCCACGACCATGTCTACGAGCGCGCCGAGCACAACGGCGTGCGCTACTTCGTGTCGGGCGGTGGCGGCGCGCCGTTGTACCCGCGGCGACCCAAGCCAGCGGCGATCGATGCCGAAGCGGTTCAGAAGTTCGAGCGCGTGCTGCACTACCTTCGGGTCACGACGAGCGCGAACCGGGTCGAGGTCACGGCGATTCGCTCCGACGGCACGACGATCGAGACGACGTCGTGGACCGATGGCCCGGCACCGGTCGCGGATGCACCTCACATGGTGGCGGGCTCGTCGCCTCCACCGCCCGTTGCGCGCGCCACGCCAATCGATGACAGCGACGACGACGATGGCACGATGTTGTGGGTCGCGGTGGTCGGTGTCGCGCTCGTGCTCGGCACCGCGGTGATCGTCGTCGGCATGCTTCGCCGCGGCTGACCCGCATGGTATGTCACGGCGCGATGCCCGTCCAGCCTCGCATACCGCCCGGAGTCCTCGAGCTGCTCCCCGCGCAGCAGCTCGCGCACCAGCGGATGCTCGATACGATCCGGCGCGGCTTCGAGCGCTTCGGCTTCCTGCCGGTCGAGACGCCGGTGTTCGAGTTGTCCGAAGTGCTGCTGACGAAGTCGGGCGGCGAGACCGAGAAGGAAGTCTACTTCGTGCAATCGACCGGGGCGCTCGCGCAGGGCAAGCAGCCCGAGCTCGCGCTGCGCTTCGATCTCACGGTGCCGCTCGCGCGTTACGTCGCGCAGCACGAGGGCCAACTCAACTTTCCGTTCCGCCGCTATCAGATCCAGCGCGTGTATCGCGGCGAACGGCCACAGCACGGCCGGTATCGCGAGTTTTACCAAGCCGACATCGACGTGATCGGCAAAGACACGCTGCCGCTCGCGTACGACGCCGAGTTGCCGGCGGTGATCTACGGCATCTTCGACGAGCTGCGGTTTGGTGCGTTCACGATCAAGATCAACAATCGCAAGCTGCTGCGCGGCGTGCTCGAGTCGCTCGCCATTCCCGCGGACAAGCACGCCGACGTGCTGCACGAGGTCGATCGCCTCGGGAAACAGACGGCCGGGCAGGTGATCGAGAAGCTCGCTGCGCACGTCGAGTCGGGTATCGCCAACACCTTGGTAGCGGTGCTGACCGATCCGGACTGGCGCGGAACTCTGAAACGCTTGATCAGCGCCACGAGCCCGCCGAGCGAGCTGTCTCCGCACCCGATCCGCACAGGATTAGAGGAGCTCGAGCGCGTCTACGACGGCACGCTTGCGCTCGGCGTGCCCGAGGACTCGCTGCGTGTCGACTTATCGATCGTGCGGGGCCTCGACTACTACACCGGCACGGTCTACGAGACGTTCCTCGACGACCACCCGAAGCTCGGCTCGATCTGCTCTGGCGGCCGTTACGACAACCTCGCCGGGCACTACACGAAATCGAAGCTGCCGGGCGTTGGGATCTCGATCGGGGTGACGCGTCTGTTCGCACAGCTGCTCGAGCTCGGCGTGATCGCCGGCGATCGGCGTTCGATCGCGCATGCGATCGTGCTCAACGTCGATCCGACATTCGCGCTCGACTACGCGAAGATCGCGTCGGAGCTGCGGGCTGCCGGCCGCAATACCGAGGTTTACGGCGGCGACGACAAGCTCGGCAAGCAATTCAAGTACGCCGACAAGGGCGGTATTCCACTCGCGTTGATCTACGGCTCACGCGAACGCGACGCCGGTGTCGTCAAGCTCAAGGACTTGCGCGTCACCGACACGACGATCTCGAACGAGCATGAAGTGCCGCGCGCCGGGCTGGTCGCGAAGGTCGGCGAGTTGCTCGCGGTCGACTGAGCTCAGTGCCCGATCGCGCGGCACGACGCCGGGCGCGCGGTCGGAGGCGCCACCGCGTGCCCGAAATCGGCCTCGAACGTGGCGCGGATCTGACCGCCGGCGACGGCGCTGTCGACGATCACGCCGAGCTCGCGGGCGTGCGCGAGCGAGTTGCCCGAGAAGTTCACCGAGCCGATATACGCGACGTGGCCGTCGACGAGGATCATCTTCGAATGCATGTACGGCGTGTCGGCGGCCTCGGGGGCGGGCATCATTCGCACCGCGACCCCCGCGGTCGCGAGCTGCTGCGCAGCCGGCAGGTTGTAGAGCTCGTCGGGGTTCTTGTCGCACGCCGGCACGATCGCGCGCACGGTCGCTCCGCGCTTGGCCGCAGCTACGATCGCATCGACGATCGCGGGATCGCCGAGGTTCTCGACCGTGAGGTCGACCGTCTTCTGAGCCGAGCCGAGCAGGGCGACGAGCTTGCCGCGCGAGCTGGTCGGCGACACCACGAGGCTCGCCGCGCGTTGCGCCGGCGTGACGTGGCCTTGGCCGTCGGCGTTCGTCCAGTCCGCCTCGAATAGCGCGGCGACGTCGCTCACCACGTCGGGCGCGCGGGTGATCACCCCGAGGTCGCGGGTCTTGTCGACGTCGTTCGTGAGGTTGATCGCGGTGACGAACGCGATCTTGCCGTCGACGACCATCGCCTTCTCGTGCGTGATCGAGAACTGTTTGCTCGATCGGCGGATCGGCACCCCACGCGTGCGCAGCGAATCGTATGCGCGCTGGTTCGCCTTGGCCTTGACGCTGTCGTGGTCGATGATCACGCGCACCGCGACGCCGCGCGTGGCCGCGCGCTGGAGCGCGTCGACGACCTGCTTGTCGGTGAGATGGAACATCGCGAGGTCGATCGACGTTGCCGCCGCGTCGATCGCCTGGACGAACGGCGCGTGATCGGCAGCTGGCGTCGCGATCAGTTGGAGATCCGGATCGGCGAGCGGCGTGAACGCGGTCGGTGCGGTCGGCGGAGCCGGAGCGGTCGGCGACAATGGTGGCTGCGGCTGCGCGGCGGCCGAGCCACACGCCGCGACGAGGAGCGCTACTGCGAGCTTCATCCGACCCTCCGCGGTTCTTCCCGCCGCACCACGCGGCCACCGAGCCTCGCCGCGAGCGCTTCGTGGGCCGCAGCGACCTCGGCGCCATCGGCGCCCGCGAGCGTGAGCAGTACGCGAAAGTCCTTTTCGGAGAACCGCTGGTAGCTGCCGATCTTGACCGATGGATGCGCGGCGACGACGGCGTCGAGATGCGGCGCAAGATCGCCTTCGTCCGCATCGACGTAGAGTCGAGCGGCGGTCACCGGCTCGGCGCGAAACCGATCGCGGATGTCGACGAACTTGCGGCGGAACAGCGCTGGAACGCCGGGCAAGATGTAGACGTTGCGCACGCACACGACCGGCCAGACTTGATCCTTGCCGTAGACCAGCTCGGCGGTGTCCGGCAGATCGGCGAGTCGGAGGTTCGCCTCGGCGAGCTTGTCGCCCCAGTAGCCGCGCACCTTCGCTTCGAGCTCGGGATGGCGACGCACGCCGACGCCGAAGCCGCGCGCGATCGCGGCGATCGTGATGTCGTCGTGGGTCGGTCCGACCCCGCCGGACGTGAACACGTGGTCGAACCGCGCCGATGCCTCGCGGACCGACGCCGCGATGTCGTCGAGATCGTCGGGCACGACGGTGATACGCCGGAGCTCGACCCCGAGCGCGCGCAGCTCGCCGATCAGGAACGCCGCGTTCTCCTCGGCGAACTTGCCGGTCAGGATCTCGTCGCCGATGATGACGATTCCCGCGGTCGGCACGCGTACGAGCATAGCCCGAGTGCGTAGCTCCTGGCGCGCCCGGCGCCCTTCGGGCAAGGTTGCTCCGTGGATCGGGCGCTCGCCATCGTCGGCCTGTTCGTCGCGTGCACCGGCTCGCGTCCGCCCGGACCCGACGCCGCGATCGGACCCGATGCGACCGCGTACCCGGCGTTCCATCCGTCGATGCCGCAGGTCAAGCCCGCGGGCAGGCCGCCGCTCGTGCTCGCGAACCCGACGATCCAGGTCGTGTACTTCTCCGGCGAGACCGCGCAGGCGACCTATAACCCGGTGTTCGCCGATTACGTGGCGTCCGCCGTGTTCAGCTCCGAGCTCGCCGAGTACGGCGTGCGGTCGGGCACGCTAGCTCCGCCGCTCACGGTCGGGACATCGGCACCGGCCACCGTGCCCGAAACCGCGGTCGACATGTTCATCAAGGGCGAGCTCGACGGCACGCATGCCGAGATCGGTCCGGTCGACAGCGCGACCCTCGCGACGAAAGAATTCATCCTGGTCTATCCCGCGTCGTCGGTGGTCACGGTCGGCGGGGTCGACACGTGCACGTCCGGCACGACTGGCTATCACCGCGACGTCGTGCTCGCGAGCGGTGCGCGCGCTCAAGTCGGTATCGTGCCGACGTGTGACGCCGGCGCGGGCGTGATCGCAGGTGCGACGTACGCGATGGTCGCGATCGCGACTGATCCGCTCGTCGGGTTGCAGCCGCAGGGCTGGGCCGGGTTCGGCGGTTCGCTCGCGCAGCCCGCGGCGTTCGGAGGCGAGCTCGACACCGTTTGCGCCGATGCGCCGGCGACGATCGATGGCTACAGCGTCGCGAAGATCTGGTCGAACGCCGCCGCCGCCGCATACCACGACCCGTGCGCGCCGGCCGATCCCTCGCCGTACTTCATCGCGGTGCCGCTCGCGACCGACCCGGTCGGAACCGGCCTCGGGGTGACCGTCCCGGTCGGCTCGTACACGACGGTCGCGCTGGATCTGATCAGCGATGGCCCCACATCAGCCGCTTGGCTGCTCGGCGCCACCGCGGTCGGCGACTTGACCGCGACGTTCTCGTTCGATCTGCCGACGGGCGACAACGGCGACGTGTTGCACTTGATCGTCGGTGCCCAGGCCGCGACGTCGGGCGTCGTCGACGTGACCTCGACCCTCGGTGGTGTGACCCACACCTGGCCGCTCGCGGTCCAGGCACAGTAACGCCCGGTTCCCGCCGATCGTGGTAAGACCTGCCGCGATGGATTCCGGCGATCTGGTCCTACGCGGTGGCCGGGTATTCGACCCCGGGGCGGCTCGTCCGCTCGACCAAGCGGCCGACGTGCGGATCGCCGGGGGCCGGATCGTCGAGATCGGCCGCGGCTTGGTCGCGACGCGGATCATCGACGTCAAAGATCTGTGGATCGTGCCGGGCCTGATCGACCTCCACGTCCACCTGCGCGAGCCCGGCCAGGAATACAAAGAGAACATCGAGACCGGCACGCGCGCCGCCGCGGTCGGCGGGTTCACGACGGTGTGTTGCATGCCGAACACCAAGCCGGTCAACGATCAGCGCGCGGTCACCGAGCTGATCGTGCGCCGCGCCCGCGAGGTCGGCTCGGTCCGCGTCCGTCCGATCGGCGCGATCACGCACGGGCTCGAAGGCAAAGCGCTCGCCGACATCGCCGACATGAAAGACGCCGGCATCGTCGCGATCTCCGACGACGGCCGCCCGGTGATGAACGCCGGGCTCGTCCGCCGTGCGTTCGAGTACGCCAAGACGTTCGACCTGCCGCTGGTCCAGCACGCCGAGGATCTCGATCTCGCCGAAGGCGGCGCGATGAACGAAGGCGCGGTGTCGACGAGGATCGGCATCAAGCCGCAGCCCGCGTGCGCCGAGAGCGCGATGGTCGCGCGCGACCTGGAGATCGTCGAGTGGACCGGCGCGCGCTACCACGTCGCGCACGTGTCGACCGCGCGCACGGTTGCGCTCGTCCGCGATGCGAAGCGCCGCGGCTTGCCGGTGACCTGCGAGGTCACGCCGCATCATCTCGCGCTCACCGACGAGGCGTGCAGTCACTACGACACGCGCACGAAGGTCATGCCGCCGTTGCGCACCGTCGCAGACCAAGAGGCGCTGCTCGAAGGTCTTGCCGATGGAACGATCGACGCGATCGCGACCGATCACGCGCCGCACTCGCCGGTCGAGAAGGATGTCGAGTTCGAATGCGCCGCGCCCGGGATGCTCGGGTTGGAGACCGCGCTGCCGATCGTGCTCGACTTCGTCCGGATGGGCACGCTCGACGACAAGCGCGTGATCGCAGCGTTGACCGGCGGCCCTGCGCGCGCATTCGGCTTGCCCGGTGGCGCGCTCGCGGTTGGAGCGGTCGCCGACATCACGGTGATCGATCCCGAGCGGCCGATGACGCTGACCGCCGACACCCTGACGAGCAAGTCGAAGAACTCGCCGTTCCTCGGCCAGACGCTCGCCGGGCGCGCCGTGCTGACGTTCGTCGAAGGCCGGTGCGTCCACGACCTCGACGGGAGGATGTCGTGAGCTGGCCCGCCGCACTCGTGCTCGAGAACGGCTCGATCTTCCGCGGCGACGGCTACGGCGCGCGCGTCGAGTCGATCGGCGAGGTCGTGTTCAACACGTCGATGACCGGCTACCAAGAGATCGTCAGCGATCCTTCCTACTGCGGGCAGATCGTCGTGATGACCGCGCCGCAGATCGGCAACGTCGGCGTCAATCGCGACGACAACGAAGCCAAGAAGGTCGTGTGCGCCGGCCTCGCGATTCGCGAGCTATCGCCGATTCCCGCGAGCTGGCGCAGCGAGGACACGCTGCCGCATTGGCTCGAAACGAGCGGCGTTCCCGGGATCGAAGGCATCGACACGCGCGCGTTGACCCGCGTGCTGCGCGATCAAGGGGCGATGCGCGGTGCGATCACGCCGCACGTCGCCGAGCTCGAGCCGGTGCTCGCGCGCGTTCGCGCCGCGCCGAAGATGGACGGCCTCGATCTCGTCCCTCGCGTGACCTGCGCGACGAGCTACGAGTGGTCGCTGCCGGCCTGGCGCGCGCTCGACGACCGCCGCACGCCCGCGCCATCGCCGGTCGAGTTCCACGTCGTCGCATACGACTTCGGGATCAAAGAGAACATCCTGCGCCAGCTGCGCGACATCGGTTGCCGCACGACGATCGTGCCCGCGACGACGCCCGCGAAGGCAGCGCTCGCGCTCGGTGCGGACGGATTCTTCCTGTCGAACGGCCCGGGCGACCCGGCCGCGGTCGGCTACGGCATCACCGCGGTGCGCGAGCTGTGCGCGAGCGGCAAGCCGGTGTTCGGGATCTGCCTCGGTCACCAGATCTTGGGGCTCGCAGTCGGCGGCACGACGTTCAAGCTGCCGTTCGGCCATCACGGCGGCAATCATCCGGTGCTCGACAAGACCACGGGCAAGGTCGAGATCACGTCGCAGAACCACGGGTTCGCGGTCGATCCGGCGAGTCTGCCGTCGGGAATCCAAGTCACGCACGAGAACCTGTTCGATCACTCGGTCGAGGGGCTCGCGGTCGAGGGCAAGCCGATCTTCAGCGTCCAGTATCATCCGGAGGCGAGCCCGGGCCCGCATGACGCCGGCTATCTGTTCGCACGCTTTCGAGCACACCTCGCGGCGGCGCGATGACACGATCGAGCGCGGCGCTGCTCGACAGCGTGACCGAGGAGCTCTACGCCCGTCACGCCGCCGACACCGAGGCCGCTGGGATCGCGCGTCGAGAGTACGAGGAGCGCCGCGGCAAGGTTCATCAAGACGACGAGCTGTGGGAGCCGTGGAGCGCGGCATTCGTCGAGTGGTACGTGATCGAGCGCGTCGCGACCGGCGAACAATTGCCGCCGGCGGTCGCGACCTATCGCGAGCTCAACGCCGCGGGCGACGAGCGTGCGCCGATCGTTCGCGCGCTGCTGACGTCGCAGCGTTCGCTCTACGAGGTCCGCGCGATGGCGCGCGGGCGGATCGAGCTGCTCGACTTGCTCGGCGGCAGCGAGCTGCACGTGATCGAGCAACGCACGCTGCACGGTGTCGATATCGGCGACGTCGCAGAGCTCCGGCTCGTCGGTGTGCTCGGCGAGATCCGGTTCGGCCGCACGTTTATCTATCATCCGAAAGAAGCGCGTGGCGCGATCGTCGAGCGCGCGCGGGCGCTGCTCGGCAAAGGCGCGACTCGACGCGACGTGATCGATCAGATCGCGCAGCTACGCGTCCAGGTCACGCGCTATCGTCACATGCCGGCGGCACGGGTCTACGAGCTCGGCTCGCGGATCATGGGATGAGGCTCGCTGCGACCGCGGCACTGGTGTGCGCCGCAACCGTCGCGCACGCGGGCACGCCGGTCGACCGCCCCGAAGCGATCGATGTCGATCGCGATGATGCGCCACTCGGTCGCGTCGAGCTCGGCTTCGACGGCGGCGCGGCGGTCGAGGCCTGGGGCGTCGGCTCGCGGTTCGAATATTTGCTGCGGCCGATCACGCTGAGCACGACGAGTGCTCAGACTCATCCGGTCGATCACCGCGAGACGCTTGCGCTCGGCGGGGCGCTCGCGATCAACAGCATCGTGCTCGATCTCAGGATGCCGCTCGCGCATCAGGTCGGCGACCGCTACAACGGGCTCGGCGACGATCGCGCGCTCGATCGTTGGGTCCCCGGCGATCTCGTGATCGGCGCGCGGTTACGCGTCGCGCAGCGCCCGTCGTTTGGTGCGTTCCTACGCGCCGAGCTGACGCTGCCGACCGGAGATGACTACGACTTCGCAGGCAACGCGAGCTGGAGCGGGGCGTGGAGTCTGATCGGTCGGTTCAACCTCGGCGCCGGCATCGTGCTCGCCGCCACGGCTGGGATTCGCTTGCGCGGTGCCGAAGTCATGGTCGCGGATCGCCTCGTCGGTGACGAGACATTCGGCGGGCTCGGTGTGATCGTGCCGGTGCCGCCGATCGCGCACCTGTGGTGCAAGGCCGAGCAGCTCAAAGCGACCGCCGACATCGTCGGCGTGCTCGGTGACAAAGTCGATCACAAGCTCGGCGCGTCACCGGTCGAGGCGCGGCTCGGCCTGGTCATCACGCCATTGCCGGGCTGGGCGGTCGGCGTACGCGCCGGGGCAGGGCTCGACGACCAGATCGGCGCGCCGACGTTTCGCGCGACGCTCGAGCTCGCGTGGCAACCGGCGCCCGGAGCGAAGCTCGCGCCGCCGATGACGACGCCCGGGGTCGTCCAGCCGGTGACGTTGCCCGACGACGACGACGAGCAGTAACGGCCCGATCAGTCCTTCGGCGGCGTGCGCCGCGCGAGATCGCGAAACGCACTCCACGCCGCCGAGCGCGCGATCGTGCCGAGCTCGAGCAGCTCGCGCACCGCGGCCCATGCGGCGTGACCCGCGGGCAACACGCGCCCTGCGGCGGCAGCGGCGGTGATCCGCGCACCGATCGGCTGATCTGCGGCGAGCAGTGGCGCGAGGGCGGCGGCGGTCCGGTCATTCGCGACTCGAACCTCGGCGAGCGCGCCGATCAGCGTGCCGGCATGGCCATCGGTCGCGGTCAGGGCGTCGGCCGCGAGCGCAGCGACCTCGGTGTCGCCCGCGGATACCCGCGACAACAGATAGATCGCGAGCGCGATCAGCTCGTCGGCCTCGCCGTCGTCGTTGCCGGTCTCGCCGCCAGCGAGCCGAACCACTTGCTCGGCGAGTCGTTGCCGAGCTGCCGGCGGGGCGAGGATGCCGGCGTCGCGATCGGCGTCGGCCGCCGCAGCGAGCGCGAGCAAGCCGGCGAGCTCGGGCACGCCGCCGATCAGGTCGCTCGCGACATCGAGGCCCGCGGCCGAACCGAGCAATGCGTCGGCGAGCACGCGCAACGTCGGAGAGGCGCCGTCGCGCTCCTCGTCATCGCCGAGTAACCCGCGAGCGAGCTCGCCGACCACCGCGACATCGAGGTCGCCAGCCGACGCGCGCGCGATCGCCGAACGCACGGGATGATCGTCGCGCGCAGCGTGGTCGGCGACCAGATCG
>CAZDGY010000121.1:0-10866 GCA_964504685.1 uncultured Kofleriaceae bacterium
TCGGTCTCGCGTGGAGGCCAACGACTATTGGATCTGCGCGGGCAGCGTCCAGTACGGGCTGATGTTGTCGGCCTTGGTGTCCTGACCGGGCAACCACATCGGCTGGAAGCTCGGATCGTTCGGTGTGCCTCCGCCCATCAACGTCGCCTTGCTGATCGCGCTGATCCAGATCTGTTTGCACTCGAGCGTGCCGTTCGCGACGCACGCCGGGTTCGTGTTCGTTTGCGAGACCTCGTGGCCGTAGTTGCGCTCGCTCGAGAACACGATCCAGTAGTAGTCGCTGGTCTGGCCCGGCGCCCAGTGTGCCCACGTGATGTTCGAATCGCCGGTGCCACCGTTGAGGTTCGTCAGATCGATCGCCCACGTGCCGGTCGGCGTCGTCAACATCATGCGCTGCCCGGGGGTCTTGCCCTGGCCGGCCGACAAGTCGCGCCAGGCCGCGCGCGCCGCGTTGAACACGACGTACTGACCGTCGGGCGAGAAGCTGGGAAAGAAGAAGCTGTCGTAGACGCCACCCGCGAGCGTGATCGGATTACTGACGATGAAGTTGGGCTCGCCAAACGTGTGCGTGCCGCCGCCGTACGAGTAGCTCATCGTCGCGATCGTGCTGTTGCTGATGTCGACCGCCTGATTCACGTTAGGCGTCGATGCGAACACGACGGTATTGCCGTCGGCCGACCAATCCGGCATCAGCGCCGAGCGGTTCGGCGAACCGGGTCCGTGATTCGACACGGTCGCGATGTTCGACGGGATCTCGACGCCGGTGTCGGGATCGTAGAGATCGAGGGTGGCGTTCATGTGGGTGACGATCGCGACCGATTGCGAGTCGTCGGGGAACGGATTGCCGATCGGCGAAAACGTCGTGTACGTGCCGTCGATCGCTTTGTTGTCGGCGTTGATCACCTCGTCCCACGCGCTAGTCAGCGGGTTGTACTTGAGGAAGCCGACGTACTCCGGCCCGCACACGCCCGCGACGCAGCGGCTGTAGCCGAGCCGAGTGCCGGCGCGCGACAACGAATGACATGCAGTGCAGTTCGCTTCGACCAGGCTCGGCGCGCCGGTCGAGCCGAAGGTCTGGCTGACGATGTTGCCGTTGGACGATTCCCACCAATACAGCGCCGTCTGATCGATCGTGTCGTGCGACACGCCGATCGTCGTGGCCGCGCTCGCGTACTTCGTGGTCGGCGTTGCCTGGACGAGGCCCTCGACCACGAACTGCAGGCGATCACCCGCCGCGGTGTTCGCGATGTCGACCCAATGCACGGTGTCGATCGTCGCCTGGGGATCGCTCGTGTAGACATCGATCGTCGCGAACGTCGAAGTGATCGCGATGTGGAACAAGTCATCGCCCGACGTCACCCACTGGACTTCGATCGGCGGCAGATTGAGCGGCGTCACCGCTTGATCGACCGGGTACTCGATCACCGGGCTCTGAGCGCCCGGTGTTCCGAGCGTCGCGGCGCCGAAGATGTCCGCGGCGTTCGCCGGCGTGCTCGCCCCGACGACGAGTGTCCCGGTCAGGTTGACCGACAGCTCCGCCGTGCCGGTCTCGCCACCGCAGGTGGCGGTCACCGCGGTCTTGCCGCCGCGCGACTGCACGGTGACCACCGGGCCGGTGGTCGTGCCGAAGCTCGGGTCGACTGCCAGGGCGCACGCCGATGTGATGTCGGTGCGGTCGGTGCCGGTGACGCCGAAGACTTGGTAGGCCTGGGTCGCGGTGCCGTCGAGCGGGATCGTCAGGGTCGCGAACGGCGGCTCGACATCGATGCTGCTGTACGTGAACCCGCCGTCGCCATCGCCGCCCTTGTGGTTGCCGCATGCTGCGGCCAAACCGGCGCACGCATAGAAAATTGCCGCGGTGATGCGCTTGCCCATCCGACCAACGATACAGCGGACCGCCCAACGCGTCAGCTTATCGACGGGTAGTGCCCGACGAACCGTGATCGGCTTTGCATACACGTCGGTTTCCGCCGCTCCCGACCGGCGGGTTTCCTTGGGTTGCCGCGTATTTGCGTTCGACCACGCCCGCGCCGTATAAATCCACGATGCCGGAGCGCGAGCCCGCGGTGCTGACGACCGATGTCGAGACGCCGAGGCCTGCTGCCCCGGCTGCCGAGCGGCCGGTCCAGGCGCCGACGCGCCCATCGCAACGGCCGGTGCCGACCGTGCGCGTTGTCGGGTTCTGGAAGCGCGCACTCGCCGCGGCGATCGATCTCGCGATCGTCATTCCGGTCGCGTTGATCGTCACGTTGCTCGCTAGCAAGATCGCGGGCATCCACTCGCCGGCGACCCGACCGCACTTATTCGATATCGATCTGTGGATCGATCTCGTGCTCGCGACCGACCCAGCGTTGATGATGGGGCTCGTGTTGGTCGTCGCGGTCGGCATGACGTACCTGCTGGTCTCGCACATCGTGCTCGGCCAGACGCTCGGCATGCGCGTGTTGAAGATGAAGATCATCGACGTCTACGGCGATCGTCCATCGCCGCAGCGCTGCATCGTGCGCTGCGCGAGCTACCTCGCCGGGTTCGCGACGCTGTTCTTGGGCTTCTTATGGATCGGCTTCGACAGCGAGAAGCGCGGGCTTCAAGATTGGATCGCCGGCACCTACGTGATCCAGACATGAGGCGGCGATGCCCTCCCGCCTGAGCTCGCTGCTGGTGCGCGACGGTCTCGTCGGCGTCAAGCGTATGGAGAAGGCGTTCCAACGCCAAGTGATCTACGGCGGCAGCCTCGACACGATCCTGCTCGAGATGAACCTGATCCCCGAGGAGCGGCTGACCCAGTACCTCGCACTCGCTTCGGGTTTGCCGCCGGCGGCGCGCGACGAGGCAAAGACGATCCAGGCCGAGGCGACAGCGTTGGTCGAACGCGAGCTCGCGGAACAGTTTCGCGCGATCCCGGTCGCGATCGCCGGCCCGGCGGTGCGCGTGATCGTCTGCGCTCCTCTCGAGCTGGCCGAGCTCGAGGACCTCGCCGACTTACTCGATCGGCCGCTGCAGCCGCTGATCGCGCCGGAGTATCGCTGGCACCTCGTGCTTGCCGCCGCATATGGGCTCGAGCCGCCCGCGCGGTTCACGACGCTCGCGCGCCATCTCGAAGCCGATGCGACGCTGACGCCGGTCGGCCGCGCACGCTCGGTGATCGTCGAGAGCTCACCGCCTGTGAACCGCACGCAGTCACCGGTCGGCCCGATGGCGCCGCCGATCCCTCTGCAGGTCGTAGGACCACCGCCGCGCGATCCACTCGCGCCGCTCGCGGTCGAGGATCAGACGATGAAGGTGGTCGCGACCCTCGAGGTCATGCCGGATGACGGCCGCCAGCGCACGAACACGTTGATCGGGATCAACCCCAACCGCGCGGCGACCGAGGTGGGCTCGGGCATCCCCACGGCGCGGCCACCGGCTGCGCTTGCGACCCCGAGCACCGGCATTCCGCGTCAGATCGTCGACGATCCGAGCACCGGGCCGAAACGCTCGCGCAGGTCGAGCGCGAAGATCGCGAAGCGGGGGGCATCCGCGCCGATCGCCACCGAAGGGCGCGATAGCCCGCTCGCGTTCGTCCGCGCGAGAGAGATCCTCGCGACCGCCGACGATCGCGACACCGTCTTCATCACGTTACTGCGCGCTGCGCGTTCGCGTTCGCGGTGGGCCGGCTTGCTCACCGTACAAGGCGGTGCCGCGATCGGACGAGTCGCACTTGCCGAAGCCGGCATCGATGTCGCTTCGATCAATCGCGTGTTGATCCCACTCGACGGCGTTTCGCCGTTTCGCAACGTGGTCAACAACCAGCAGCCGCACATCGGCGCCTTGGTATCGGGCGATCCGAGCATCGACTCCATGGTGTTGCGAATGGGCGGCGCGATGCCGCCGTCGGGTCTGATCATGCCGATCGTGCTGCGCGATCGCGTCGTCGCGCTCGTCGTCGCTCACCGCGTTCACAGCGATCTGCGGATCGCCGATGTCACCGAGTTGCTGCCGCTCGCGAGTGCGTCGGCTGATGCGCTCGGTCGGCTGATCGTGAAGCACAAGTCGGCGGGTTATCGCACCGCTGGTGAAGTACCGATCGTCGAGATCGAAGCCGAGATGGTCGACACCAAGCCGGTGCGTCGCGCCGAGGCCGAGTGGAGTGCGCCGGAGAACGTCGAGCAGCCGCCGCTGCCGCCGTTCGACGACGATCCGGACGTCGAGATCACGACCGAGCCGGTGCGCTCGATCGAAGATGTGATCTCCGACATCGACGCTGCGAGAGAAGGCGAAGCGGACGCCGACATCGCCGAGGCGGTCGAGCGCGCGGCCGAGACCCTGCGCGTGCTCGTGCGCAAGTTCCCTGGCAAGCTGCGTGTCGATCGCTTCGCGGTCACCGGTCGGCCGCTGCGCGCGATGCAATACGGCGGCATGCTCGAGCTCGTCGTGCGGCTGGGCGGTGCCGCATCCGACCTGCTGATCGAGAAGATGGCCGCGCCACAACGCGACATCCGCTTCTACGCGACCGTGTGTGCCGCCGAGCTCAGGCCGCGCAACGCGGTGTTCGCGCTCGTCGAGCGCGTGTTCGATCAAGACTTCGGCGTGCGCGCGTCCGCGATCGAAGCGCTCGCCGGCTATCCGGTGCAGGAGCTCGGCCAGGCGCTCGCGCGGGCGAGGCGCGCGGTGCACTCGACCGACCCCGAAGTCGTCGCGGCCGCGACGTCGGCGCTCGTCGCGCTCGGCGATGTCGAAGCGATTCCCGATCTCATGGGCGGAGTCGAACGCGCCGATCGGGGCGGCGAGCACACGCGCCGTGCGCTGATCGCGCTGACCGCGCAAGACTTCGGGCCGAGCGAGCGCAAGTGGCAGAAGTGGTACGAGGGCGCGCGACGCCGTCACCGCATCGAGTGGTTGATCGAAGGGTTGAGTCACAAAGAAGACGCGATCCGCGAAGGCGCGATCAACGATCTACGACGGCTGACCGGGGAATATTTTGGCTATCACCACGACCTGGCTCGACGCGAACGCGAGATCGCAGCGGAGCGCTGGGCTCGGTGGTGGCGCGAGTCGGGGCAACGCCGATTCGAGCATCGCGAGGACGAGCGCCATCGGCCGACCGCGGTGCTGCCGTCGCGGAATCACGAATAGCGCGCATGGCGAGCCAAGCCGCGTTCTTGTTCGATCTCGACGGCACGCTCGTCGACAGTGTCTACCAGCACGTGCTCGCGTGGCACGAGGCCCTCGAGCGTGAGGGCATTCAGCTCTCGATCTGGCGCGTGCATCGTCGAATCGGCATGAGCGGCGGACTGCTCGTCGACATGCTGCTGCGCGAGACCGGCATCGAGATCGAGCCCGAGCGCATCGCACGGATCGGCAAGTGGCACGCCGAGGCTTATCTGCGGCGCGCGAACGACGTGCGCGCGTTGCCGGGTGCGCGCGAGCTGTTGACCGCGCTCACCGACGCGCGGATTCCGTGGGCGATCGCAACCAGCTCGCGGATGGAGACCGCGCGCCCGACGCTCGAGCTGATCGGCGTATCGCCTGATCGCGATCCGGTCGTCACCCGCGACGAGGTTCGCCACGCGAAGCCCGATCCGGATCTGTTCGTTGCAGCCGCGGCGCGCGTCGGCGTCGAGATCGAGAAGTCGACCGTCGTCGGCGATAGCGTGTGGGACATGCTCGCGGCGAAGCACGCGCGGACGCTCGGCATCGGCTTGTTGTCGGGCGGCTACGGCGAAGAGGAGCTCGAGCGCGCCGGCGCGTATCGCGTATTCGCCGACCCGGCGGCGATGCTCGCGCACCTCGACGAGCTCGGCGTGCGCGCCTAACCCGATGAGGGCCGCGCTCGCGATCTTGGTGCTTGCGATCGCCTGCCACGGCGATGCCGATTCCGCGCGCCAGCCCTTGGGGATCCCGTACGAGCTCGTCTTCGATCTCGATCTCGGCAGAGTCGTCGACGACTGGGCGGTCGAGGTCCGGCTCGAGCTCGTGACCGAGCTCGGCGCCTCTGCGAAGTCGGTCACGATCTCTCCGACCGGAGCTCTCGAGGTCACGCCGAGCGACCCGACGAGAGTAGACGAGGTCCGAGGCGCCATCGAACGTGCGTTGAGCGGCGAGATCACATGGCGGCCGTGTGAAAGGGACCCGAGCTCGCGCGCGGTGTGCTTCGCAATGTCGGATGCGATGACCAGGACGGCGAAGAAGGCCGCGCTCGCGCAAGCGGTGAAGACGGTCAACGAGCGGCTCGTGGCTCTCAAGGAGGATCACGCGACCGCGGTCGCGCGAGGGCAGCAGATCGTCGTGAAGCTACTGGCGCGCGGCGCGGCGGGAGTCGAAGCCTTGCAATCGGTGATCGGGAAGAGAGGCCGGGTCGAGCTCAAGGTGGTCGACGACGGATCCGACTACATGAAGCGGCTATACGAGCGCGTTGCCGGAACGCGCCGAAGTGGCGCCGACGCCGATCCGACTGCCACGGCTGCGGGAATTCGCGCCGAGGCCGACTCGTGGAGCTCCGAAGGCGGCTCGAACCACATCGACTACTACCTGATCGCCGACGATCAGCGCAAGATCGAGCACTATTCCGCGAGGCTCGCCGACCTCGACCCTACGTTCAAGCTCCCCGATGATCGCGAGCTCGGGTTCGAACGGATCGAGCCGCAGCAATCTGGTGACCGGGTGAAGTGGCGGAGCTACTACCTCGAGCGCGCGACGTCGCTGACCGGAGCCGCGATCGAGGATGCCCACGCGGCGACCGATCCGGCGGCGAACGACTGGCCGATCGTCAAGGTCGAGCTCACGCGCAAGGGCGCGCGTGACTTCGATGATCTGACGACCCGCATCGCCGGCAAGAAGCTCGCGACGATCGTCGATGGATCGATCACGAGCGCGCCGGTCGTCCTGGGCCCGATCCACGGAGGTCGCCTGTGGATCGCGATGGGCGGCTCCGATCGGGCGGCCGCGCAGCGAGCCGCCGAAGGCCTCGCGGTCGTGCTCCGCACCGGCGCGCTGCCATCGCCGCTAGTCCTGGCTACGATGCAACCCGTTCCCTGATGGCGCTCGCTGACGCGAAGCGTTAGACTCACTGCATCATGGGTGCAACGAGCTGAAATGTTAGGGCTGTCCGACGGTCGAGAGCGAGCTGCGTGTGGCGTGGGATTCGTGGCCAACATCAAGGGCGAGCGCTCGCGGGCGATCGTCGATCAGGGCCTGACGATCCTCGCGCGGCTCGCGCATCGTGCCGCGTGTGGCGCGGATCCCGAGACCGGCGATGGCGCGGGCATGTTGCTGCAGCTGTCCGAGAAGTTCTTCCGCGCCGAAGGCGAGCGTCTGGGCATCGCGATTCCGTCCGGCCGGCGGTTCGCGATCGGGCAGGTGTTCTTGCCGCCCGACCCTGCGCAGCGCGCCGCGTGCGAGAAGATCTTTGAACAGGTCGCGATCGAAGAGGGTCAGCGCGTTCTCGGTTGGCGCGACGTGCCGATCGATCCGGCGCATGCCGGTCCGGTCGCGCGCGGTGTGATGCCGGCGTTCCGTCAGATCTACGTGCGGCTTCGCCGCGTGCCGCCATCGGCGTGGGAGCGCACGCTGTTCGTGATCCGCAAGCTCGCCGAGAATCGCATCCGCGACCGCGGCGTCGATCCGAGCGGCTACTTTCACGTCGCGAGCTTGTCGACCGAGACGATCGTCTACAAAGGCCTGCTCCTGCCCGGCAAGCTTGGCGACTTCTATCGCGACTTGCGATCGCCCGAGCTCGCGAGCGCGATCGCGGTCGTTCACTCGCGGTTCTCGACGAATACGTTCCCGACATGGGACCTCGCGCAGCCGTTCCGCTACATCGCGCACAACGGCGAGATCAACACGCTGCGCGGCAACGGCAACTGGATGTTGGCGCGCAAGAGTCAGCTGAAGAGCGCAAAGTTCTCGGGCGGGCTCGAGCGCTTGCATCCGATCATCGTGCCGGGCAAGAGCGACTCGGCCCAGGCCGACAACATGGTCGAGCTGCTCACGCTCGGCGGGCGCACGCTGCCGCACGCGATGATGATGATGATCCCCGAGGCGTGGGAAGGCAACGCCGCGATGGAAGACGACCGCAAGAGTTTCTATCGCTACGCGGCTTCGCTCGTCGAGCCATGGGATGGACCCGCGGCGATCGTGTTCTCCGACGGCACGCTCGTCGGCGCGACGCTCGATCGCAATGGCCTGCGGCCGGCGCGTTGGCTCGTGACGACTGACGATCGCGTGATCCTCGCTTCGGAAGCGGGGGTGATCGACGTGCCGATCGAGGAGGTGCGCGAGAAGGGCCGGTTGAAGCCCGGCATGATGTTCGTGGTCGATACCGCGGAGGGTCGCGTCGTCGATGATGCCGAGCTCAAGCGCGATGTCGCCGGTCGGTTCCCGTATCGCCGCTGGCTCGACAAGAATGTGTTCGAGCTTGCGAAGCTCGAAGGTCCCGGCGCGCCGACGCCGCTCGCAGGTGCGGAGCTTGCACAGCTCGCGCGCGCCCACGGCTATAGCGACGAGGACGTGTTCCAGATCGTCGCGGCGATGGCGCGCGATGGCAAGGAGCCGGTCGGCTCGATGGGGACGGACACGCCGCTCGCGGTGTTGTCGGAGCGCGCGCCGCCGTTGTCGGCGTACTTCCATCAGCTGTTCGCGCAAGTCACGAACCCGTCGATCGATCCGATTCGCGAGGGGCTCGTGATGACGCTCGAAACGACGATGGGCCCCGACGGCAACACGTTCGACGAGACCCCGGAGCAATGCCACCAGCTGCGGCTGCGCGGCCCGGTGATCTCGAACGCGGACCTCGCGAAGATCCGCGTCGTGCGCGAAGGCGTGTTCGACCCGGTAACGCTATCGACGCTGTGGTCGCCCGACGAGGCGCTCGAGCTCGCGGTCGAACGGCTGTGCCGTAGCGCGGTCGCCGCGATCGACGATGGCCACAACGTGTTGATCCTTTCGGATCGCGGCGTCGATGCGAAGCGCGTCGCGATTCCGTCGTTACTGGCGTTGTCGGCGGTACAGCAGCATCTCGTACGCGAAGGCATTCGCATGCAGGCCGGGTTGATCGTCGAGACCGGCGATGCGCGCGAGGTTCACGACATCGCGACGCTGATCGGCTACGGGGCCGCGGCGGTCAATCCGTACCTCGCGCTCGATCTCGTTCACGAGCTCGCGCTCGCCGGCACGGTGCCCGGCTCGGCCGATGCGGCGATCGATCGCTATCTCCACGCGATCGAAGAGGGCTTGCTGAAGGTGATGTCGAAGATGGGCATCTCGACGGTGCAGAGCTATCGCGGCGCGCAGATCTTCGAAGCGGTTGGACTCGATCGCGAGCTGGTCGCGAAGTGGTTCACGGGCACGCCGTCGCGGATCGGCGGCGTGGGGATCTTCGAGCTCGGGCGCGAGGCGCTCGCCCGTCACGCGCGTGGGTTCGATCCGGCGGCGAGCGGCGAGCTCGATCTGCCGACCGGCGGGCTCTATCAGTGGCGGCCGAGCGGCGAGCTCCACAAGTGGAACCCGCAGACGATCGCGGCGCTGCAGGCGGCGGTGCGGCTCCGCGACCGCGATCAGTTCGCCGAGTTCGAGCGGCTGTGCGACGACGAGGATGCGGCGCTCGTCGGCCTGCGCGGCTTGCTCGAGATCGCCGAGATCAGGCCGATCGCGATCGAGGAGGTCGAACCAGTGACCGCGATCGTGAAGCGGTTCGTCACCGGCGCGATGTCGTTCGGCTCGATCAGCGCCGAAGCTCACGAGACGCTCGCGATCGCGATGAATCGGCTCGGCGCGCGTTCGAACAGCGGCGAGGGCGGCGAGGAGCCTCAGCGCTTCGAGCCCGACGAGCACGGCGATTTGTCGCGCAGCGCGATCAAGCAAGTCGCGTCCGGCCGGTTCGGTGTTTCCGCGCACTACTTGGTCAACGCCGACGACTTGCAGATCAAGATCGCGCAAGGTGCGAAGCCGGGCGAAGGCGGACAGCTGCCGGGCAACAAGGTCGACGAACGGATCGCGAAGGTGCGTTGCTCGACGCCAGGTGTGACGCTGATCTCGCCGCCACCGCATCACGACATCTACTCGATCGAAGATCTCGCACAGCTCGTCTACGACCTCACGGCAGTCAATCCGACCGCGCGGATCAGCGTGAAGCTCGTCAGCGAAGTCGGGGTCGGCACGATCGCGGCGGGGGTCGCGAAGACGCGCGCGGGTTGCGTCGTGATCGCGGGCTACGAAGGCGGCACCGGCGCCGCGCCACAGTCGAGCATCAAACACGCCGGTTTGCCGTGGGAGCTCGGGTTGGCCGAGACCCAGCAAGTGCTCGTCGCGAACCGACTGCGCGATCGCATTCGCGTGCAGGTCGACGGCGGATTGCGCACGTCGCGCGACGTCATCATCGCGGCGCTGCTCGGCGGCGAAGAGTTCGGCATGGCCACCGCGTCACTCGTCGCGACCGGTTGCGTGATGCTGCGCAAGTGCCACCTCAACACGTGCTCGGTCGGCATCGCCACGCAAGATCCCGAGCTGCGGACAAGGTTCGCTGGCACGCCAGAGGACGTGATCGCGTACTTCACGTTCGTCGCCGAGGGCGTGCGCGCGTGGCTGGCGAAGCTCGGCGTGCGCACGCTCGACGAGATCGTCGGCGCGGTCGAGCGGTTGAAGCCGCGCGCGGTCGAGCACTGGAAGGCGCGCACGATCGATCTTTCGGGCTTGCTCGCCGTGCCTGGTGAAGGCCCGCGCCGATTCGCACGCGCGAACCCGCCATCGCTCGCCGATCACATCGATCATCAAATCGTACGCGCCGATCTGTCGGCGGTGAACATCGAGCTGCCGATCGACAACTCCAAGCGCGCGGCGGGCACGATGCTGTCCGGAGAGATCGCGCGGCGTTACGGTGCGCGCGGTTTG
>CAZDGY010000122.1:0-10817 GCA_964504685.1 uncultured Kofleriaceae bacterium
GCCGCTCACGATCGACCACTGGCGTCAGTAGGGCAAGGTGAGCAGGGGCGACCGGATCCTGACGTCCGTGTTCGGCTCCGGCTTCACCTGGGGCGCCGCGATCTTCACGCTGTAGAAAGCATTGACGTGTGGGTCGTCGGTTTCGGCGCAAGTTGACAAAAGCGACAGCGTCCCCAGCGAAGCGTCATGATTGCGACGGCTTACGGCGAGCGTCGTCGCGAGCAAGTTGACAAAAGCGACAGCGTCCCCAGCACCAGCGCTCCACTCGGATCGCCGCCCGCGTCGCAGCAGCCGCCGGTCGAGTGCGGCGCGCTGCAACTCGCGGTCGGTTGCACCGCCGCGCGTTCGCCGGGCGCGAGCGCATGCAGCGTGCCGTCGTAGCTCGCCGCGACCAGCCAATCGCCGCTCGCCGCCATGCTCGCGAGCACCGGCGCACCGAGCGAGGTCCGCCACAGCTCGTGACCGTTGCCGAGATCGAGCGCGACGAGCGCGCCGTCGGTCGCCGCGGTCCACACGATGCTGCCGGTGACCAGCGGCGATGCTTCGAACCCAGCTTCATGCGCGCCGCGATAGTGAGTCGCGCGCAAGATGCTCGGGCCGGCGGCCCATCGCCACAGCTCGGCGCCGGTCGCCGCATCGAGCGCGACGAGGTCGCGATACAGCGTCGGTACGACGAGCACACCGCGCGCATATGCCGGCGCGCCGACGATCGCGTTGCCCCAGCCGAAGCCCGCGTGATCGAGCTTGGTCTTCCATCGGATCGCGCCGGTGTCGAGATCGAGCGCGAGCACGCGGTCGGCCGCATTCGCGATGAACGCGGTGTGGCCGACGATCACCGGCGCGGCATTGATCGCGACGACGTCCTCGCCCTGCAACCGCCACAGCTCGTTTCCGGTCAACCGATCCCACGCGACGAGCCCGCCGTACGTGCGCTCGAAGATACCGAGCACGACGCCGTCGCCGACCGCAAGCGCCGCGAGCGATTGGCCGTAGCTGCCCTCGGGGACCGGATCGACCGTCCAGCGCGGCGTGCCGGTCGCCGCATCGATCACCGCGACTTGGCGTTGGTGACCGACGAGCACGTCGTCGCCATCGACGGTCGGCGGCGAGAACACCGCGCCCGCTTCGATCCACACGTCACTCGACAGGTCGTAGCGCCAACGCACCGCGCCGGTCGCGGCATCGAGAGCGACGACCACGCCGTCGGTCTGCGCCGCGATCGCGAGGTCGTGCCACACCGCGACGCCGCCGCGGATCGGCGCCGGCGCGCGATAGCGCCAGCGCACGTCGCCGGTCGCGAGCTCGAACGCGGTTACGCCGCCGGTGTCGCCGTCGCCGAGATCGGTCGCGACCGCATAGACCGCGCCGTTGCCGATCGCGGGCGCGGCTTGCAACGCGTGGCCACCGATCGCGGTGATCCAGCGCGTCACGAGCGGCGGTGGCAGGTCCCGCGTTCGCGCACTGATGTGCGCCGCGTTGCCGCCGAGCTGCGGCCATTCGTCGTCGGTGCGGGGCGGCGCGGTCGGCGTGCACACCTCGAACGTCGTCATCGCCGAGACGTGCTCGCCGGTCCGGCTCTTCGCATCGACCTCGACTTCGTGCCCGCCCGGTGCGAGCGGCGGCAGCGTCAGCCGCCACGTCCAGCCACCGGCCCAGCGCAACGCGGTCGGCGTGCCGCAATCGATCCGCGCGGTCACATCGCGATGATCGGCGTCGAGCTCGACCGCGACGAGCAGCTCGGTCGCGCCGCACTGACCGGTCGCAGGGGCGATCACCGAGACGAACGGCGCGTCGACGACTGTCCGGTGCTCGGACGACAGCGTGCCTCCCGCGATCGTGACGACCCGATAACCCGCCGGCGTGAAGTCGAGGCCCCCCATCAGCAACGGCTCGGTCGTGAGCTCGATCATGCCGTCGTGATCGACCGCGCGATTCGTGTGGGTGTGACCGCTGAGCACGTAGTTGACGCCGAGTGCGCGCAACTGTGCCGCGATCGGTTCGGTCGGTGGCGCGTGCGTCAGCGCGACGATCGGCATGCCCTTGGCGACGTGAGCGAGCTCGCTGCGCAAGAACGCGTTCACGTCGTCGGGCGTCATCGCCATGTTCCACACGATGAAGTGCACGCCGCCGAGATCGAAGCTGTAGTTGTCGGGGCCGTGCGCCGCGGTCCACGTCGCTCCGTCGTCGTACCAATCGTGGTTGCCGGGCACCGGTACGAACGGCACGCCGAGCCCATCGAGCGCCTCGGTGACCAGCGCGTGCTCGCTCGCCTTGCCGCCTTGCGTGACGTCGCCGAGGATCGTGAAGAACGCCGGAGGTGGCTCGAGCGCGGTTGCTTCGCGCGCGATCGCGGCGAGCTCGCCGGCATCCCAGAACTCTTGCGCCTCCGAGATGTGGCTGTCCGACGCGACGACAAAGCGCACCGGCTGATCGACCGGCGCCGCGAGGCGATGCAGCGGGATGGCGACGGTCGCGGCCTTGCCGTCGTACGCCGCCCACGCTGGCCCCGGCGCGAACCCGTCGGGCACGCGCGCCCAGATCGCCGCCGGCGTGCCGTCGACCGCGAGCGTGAACGCGCCGTCGTGATCTGAGGTCGCGAACCGATCGATGCCGGCGGCGACCACGACATCGGCGACGCCGCGCTCGTCGGGCTGACGAATGCCGTCGCCGTTCGCGTCATCGAACACGACGCCGTGCAACGTCGTCGCAGCCGCGGGCGCCGCGATCGCAACGAGAACCAGGACGGTGAGACGCACGCTAACGAGGATAGTGGATCGACCGTACGGTATAAGCGACTGCGTGGCATCCACCCGGGCCGTGCGCTGATGATCGGCCGGTCCGCCCTCGTGCGCCTATGGGCCGCGCCAGGTCGCTGGCCCCGGCTGCTGCTCGCCGCCGCATGCCTGCTGATCGTCGGGATGTACTGCACGAACAGCGACATGAACCACGATCCCGATTCGCCGCGCGGCGACGGCAAGTACCGGCCCGTGCTCGCTCGCGGCGACGGTCACATGATGTATCTGATGGCGCGCTCGACTGCGCTCGACCTCGACTGGAACTTCGACAACGACTTGAAGCGCTTCGGCGACCCGTGGTTCGAGCCGCGCACGAAGACCGGGCGCAAATCGATCGTGCATCCGATCGGGCCGGCGCTCGTGTGGACCCCGCTGATCTGGGTCGCCGAGGCCGGCGCGGTCGTCGCGAACGTGTTCGGCGCCGATATCCAGCTGCACGGCTACACGTTGTGGCACCAGCGCTTCGTGTTTCTGTCGAGCGCGCTGTTCGGGTGCGCGACCGTGCTGCTCGGCGCGTGGCTCGCGCGGCGACTCGGCGTCGGCCGATGGGCCGCGGCCTATGCGGCGGTTGCAATCTTGCTCGGCACGTCGTTGACCTACTACGCGACGTACATGCCGAGCTACGCGCACGCGATGGACGCGGCGGCGAGCGGCGGGTTCTTCGCCTATTGGGCAGCGACGATCGGGCGGCGCGATTGCCGACGATGGATCGTGATCGGCGGGTTGCTCGGCATCGCGGCATTGATCCGCGTGCAAGAGCTCGCGCTCGGCGTGGTCGTCGCGCTCGAGATCGCGGTCGAGGTCGTACGCGCGCGGCGCGATCGGCGAGTCGCGCTCGGCTGGATCGGCGGCGGTGCGCTCGCGCTCGGCGTCGCGGTCGTCGTATTCATCCCGCAGCTCGTCGAATGGTACGTCGTGTTCGGCGACGCGACCGCGCTGCCGCAGGGCGCCGGCTACACGCGGCCGGGCTCGCCGATGATCCTCGAGCTGCTGTTCTCGGCGCGCAACGGCTGGTTGGTCTCGACACCGATCGTATACGCCGCGCTGATCGGGATCGGGCTCGTGCCTAAGCGGGCGCGGTTCGTCGCGCTCGCGCTCGGCTTGGCGGTCGCGATCCAGATCTATCTCGACAGCACGATCCTCGATTGGTGGGGCGGATCGTCGTTCGGGCAACGCCGGTTGTGCAACGTGACGCTACCGCTCGTCGTCGGGCTCGCCGCGTTGCTCGCGCGGCTTGGCCGGCTCGTCGCGCGTTGGCCGCGAATCCCGCGCGGCGTGTGGCATGCGCTAGCGGTGCTCGGGCTCGGCAGTTGCGTCACGTGGAACCTCGCGCGGGTCGTCGAGCTGCGCGGTGGCAAGCCGGCGTCGTCGGATCTCGTGCCGACCTGTTGCGGTCGCGTCGCGAGCTGGCTGCGCCCGGCGATCAGCGCGGTCTACGACCGGATCGGCGATCCGTTCGAGCTCCCGGCGAGCGCGTTGTACGCGGTGCGCCACGGCGTCGAGCTCCAGCGCTGGGATGTCGCGGTCGGCAACTATCCGCTCGTGCCGGCGTTCGGCGACGTTCGCGACGATCGGCTCGCCGGCGTCAAGGGCAAGTGGTCGTTCGGCGGCGGCGCGATCAAGCCGTTCTTGCTCGACGGCTGGTCGGCCGCGATGACCGCCGATCGATCGTTTCGCTACACGATCGCGCCGACCGCGACTGCCGTGATCCCGAACCTGATGCCGAACGATCAGCGTTGGACGCTATGGATCGCCGCGGCCGGTAGCCACGACGTCACGATCAGCTACGACGGTGACGCGGTCGCGCGCGCCGCGCTCGGCACCGGCTGGACTGCGGTGCAGTTCGATCTGCCTACGCCTGCGGTCGGCGATCACGAGCTGACGATCGCAGCCACGCCGGCTGCGGTGCCACCGGGCTGGCCAGACCCGAAGGCGCCGGTCGGCGTCGCGGTCGGCGAGCTCGAGCTCGTGTTGCGATAGCTAGCGAAACGCCACGGTGAACGCCTGGAACTCGCCGCCGGCGTAGATCCAATCGGCGCCATAGGATCCGGGATCACGCGGAACGTAGTAGCCGATGTCGCCGAACATCGTGTCGTCGAAGCTCGTGAACGGGCTGGTCGCCTCGATGCCCGCAACAGGGCCACAGGTGGCGACGCCCGACACGACGATATCGCCGACAGCTGCATCGAGCGATGGCGCTGTGGCGCTCGGCATCGAGTCCGCCGAGCCCATCGCCGCGCCGCCGTCCACGAACTTGCTCGTCGCGTTGGCGATCTCGAGCACGAACACGTTGAACGTCATCGCGCGCGGCAACGTGACTTCGGCGAGCTCGTGCACGCCGCACACGCCACAACGCCAGGACGAGCCGCATAGGCAAAGCCTACCGCACAGCACCGGCCGGCTCCACTTGCATCGCACGGCGCGGCGGGCGCATCTAATCACCATGGCGCGACCGCACGTGGTCATCATCGGCGGCGGGTTCGGCGGATTGACCGCCGCGCGCGCACTCGCGAAGGCCGATGTCGACGTCACGTTGATCGATCGACGCAACCACCACCTGTTTCAACCGCTGCTCTATCAGGTCGCGACCGCGGCGCTCAACGCGGCCGACATCGCGTATCCGATCCGCGCGGTGCTCGCGAAGCAGCGCAACGCGAACGTGTTGCTCGCCGAGGCGCGCGAGATCGACGTCGCGACGCGCACGATCACGCTCGACGCCGGAACGCTGCACTACGACTTCCTCGTGCTCGCGACCGGCGCGACCCACTCGTACTTCGGCAACCCGCAGTGGGCGCCGATCGCACCCGGGCTCAAGTCGATCGAGGATGCGCTCGAAATTCGCCGGCGGATCTTCCTCGCGTACGAAGCGGCGGAGCGCGAGACCGTTCCGGCGCTCCAGCGCGAGTGGCTGACGTTCGCGGTGGTCGGCGGCGGCCCGACCGGCGTCGAGCTCGCGGGTGCGCTCGGCGAGATCGGGCTCAACACGCTCGCGCATGACTTTCGCCGCATCGATCCGACGTCGGTGCGCGTCGTGTTGTGCGAAGGCAACGCGCGCGTGCTCGGCACGTATCCCGAGAAGCTGTCGGCGGCGGCGAAGCGGTCGCTCGAGAAGCGCCACGTCGAGGTTCGACTCGACACGCTGGTCACCGCGATCGACGAGCGCGGGCTCACGGTCAAGACCGGCGAGCGGATCGGCGCGCGCACCGTGATCTGGGCGGCGGGCGTCGCAGCGTCGCCACTCGGCGCGAAGCTCGGTGTCGCGCACGATCGCGCGGGCCGGGTCGTGGTCGAGCCGGACCTGTCGATCCCGGGTCATCCCGAGGTGTTCGTGATCGGCGATCTCGCGAAGATGGTGTCGGATGGCGTCGAGGTGCCGGGCGTCGCGCAAGGTGCGCTGCAAGGCGGCAAGCACGTCGCGAAGATCATCGCAGGCGGCAAACGCACGCCGTTTCACTATCGCGACAAGGGCAACCTCGCGACGATCGGCCGCGCCGATGCGGTGGTCGCGACGAAGCACGTCACGCGCTCGGGGTTGCTCGCTTGGTTGCTGTGGTGGGTCGTCCACATCACGTTCCTCGTCGGGTTTCGCAATCGCGTGTTCGTGATGATGCAGTGGGCGTGGTCGTGGCTGACGTTCCAGCGCGGCGCGCGGTTGATCACCGGCCCGATCGGCGTGCTGCCGGCGATCTGCGAGGACAAGCCCGAAGCATCGGCGCAAGCGCATGGCGAATAGGAACCGACCCTGGATCGGTTCTACGCGAGCGCGACGAGGTCTTCGAACGCCGCATAGTAGCCGCGCCGAAACGCGGTGACCGTCGCGGCGCCGGCGCTCGCGCGATGCGTGACGAGATTGCGCACCGCCGCGAGCGTGTGCAGGCGATGCGCGAGCGCGACCGTCTTGTCGGCGGACTTGCCACCGAGCTTCATCAGATTGCGAAACCCGCTCGACGGATGATCGACCGCGAACAGCACCATCAGCCGCGCCCATTCGGTGATCGATAGCGGCGAGTCGAGGCGCTTGCGGCGATGCTCGGTCAGCTCGCGCACCGCGTTCGGGATCGAGCGCAGCGGGATATCGACCTTCGCGCTGCCGACTTCGATCGGATCTTTCCACTTCGGCTCGAGCCAGCGCTGGAACCCGGGCCAGCTCGCGCCGATCACGCGATCGACGTACTCGAACAACGTCGCCGGCTCGCGCTGGAGCCCTGCCATCCGCGGGCCGAGCCACGCGTGCACGTAGTTCTCGAGCACCTTCATCCACAGCGTGATCGGCGGCGATAGATCGGCGTCGGTCGGCGTGCTCTGAAACAGCGACTCGGCGGTGCGCAGGCTCTTCACGATCTCGGCGAAGCCGGCGAGCTTGACGAGCTGGGCGAACGCAGGGAACGCGCCGATGATCTCGGCGTCGACGTCGAGCGCTGGCGCGGAATCGCCATGCGGCAGCGTCGCGAGCTTGAGCCGGACGAGCGGTTCGAACGCCGGGTCGTCGCCACCGAGGCGCGCGAGCGCAGCGTCGATCGCGGGCGCGAGCTGCTCGGCGTGCGAGCGTTGCACCGTGATCGCGGCGGCGAGCTCGCCGCGCGTCGTCGGATCGCTATCGCCGGCGATGAACCCGAGCGCGAGCGCGAGCGCATCGGGCGTTGCGAGCCGGACCAGCCCGGCGGCGGCGCGTTCGCGCACGGCAGGATCGTCGTCGCGGATCGCGGCGAGCAACGCGGCTTCGGTCGTCGCGTCGCCGAAAGCAGTGAGCCGGCCGAGCGCTCCGATCGCGGCGCCGCGAACTGCGGGCGAGTCGTCGCGGGCGAGCGCTACGAGCGAGCTCGGCGGAACCGCGCCGGCGAGCAAGCCCGCGATCTCGGCGCCAGCTTCGCGCTCGCGCGGATCTGCGAGCGTGAGTAGCTGACTGGCGCGCCCGGACAGCGACGCGAGCGCTGCGGCATCCGGCGCCGCCGCGAGCAACGCGTTCGAAGCGGCTCCGAGCACGCGCGGATCGTCTTCGCGCCGCATCGCCGCGATCATGTCCGCTGGCACGACGCGTAGCTCGCCGAGCGCGACGTAGCACGCGAGTCGCAGATCCGGTGGCGACGTGGCCGCGACGAGCTTGGCGAGCTGCGGGGCGAGCTCGTCGAGCCCGAGGTTGCCCGCGACGTACGAGGCGCGGCGGCGGACGCCGAGGTCGGCGTCGTCGAGCAGCGGCGCCACGATCCGCGCGATCGCCGTCGCATCGCCATGCGTTCGCCGGGCGAGCTGCAGCGCCCACAACACCGCGCCGCGAATCGCCGGCTCGGCGCTGCTCGCGAGATCGCCGATCCGGTCGATCAGCTCGTTGCTCTGCGCAAACGCACCCATCGCTTGCACTGCCGCGGCGCGGGTCGCGACATCGGCCGTTGCTTTGTGCGCGACCTTCGCGAGCGCGTCTCGCTCCCACGATTGATCCGCTTCGATCGAGCCGATCGCGCGCGCGCGGACGATCGGATCGAGCGCCGGCCGCTCCGCGAGCTCGAGCAGATAACGCGTGACCTCGGGCTCGCGCAGCTCGCCGAGGATCTGAACGACGCCAGCCGCGTCTTCGCCGAGCAGGATCTCCGCTTGCTCGACAACCTCCGCGACGCCGAGCGTGCGCAAGCGGCGGGCGAGCACCGCGCGGACCGCGCGATCGGATTCGCTGAGCGCGACGAGGAAGCGCTCGCCCGCGTCGCGATTGCGCTCGGCCTTGAGCGCGCGCGATGCCATGTTCGCGGCGAGCCGGGTCTCCGCATCTTCGTGCCGCGCGAGCCGGCGCAACACCGGCAAGACCTCGAGCGCACCGAGCTCCGCGAGGTAACGCACCGCCGCGATCTGCAGCTCTGGCTCGAGGTCGCCGTCGACGATCGCGATGGCCGCTTCGCGCGCGACCGGCGATCGAATCTCGGTGAGCGCGGTCAGCGCTGCGGCCGCTTCGATCGGATCGCCGCTGACGTACGGCACGAGGCGCTCCGCCGCGCTCATCGCGCCCATTCGGCCGAGCGCCGCGATCGCGGCACGACGCAGCGCGGGCGGCGCGCTGTCGCTGACAAAGCTCGCGACCGCCTCTTCGAGCGCAGGAAACCCGAGGCCACCGGCGGCCTGCAGTGCGGCGACCGCGATCGTCGGATCGCGATCGGAGATTCGCCGGTGAACGAACGGCAGCAGCCAGATGTTGCGAAACCCGCGGCCCATCGCCGCCACGACGCCGCGCCGATCCGCGGCTGTGTCCGCAACCCGCGCCGCCTCGAGCAACGCGAACGCCGCGCGCTCTGCCGCGTCCCAATCGGCGCCGAGTGCGCGTCCGGCGAGGTCGCCGAGCAACCGGCAGGCGTCGAGCCGCGCGGTTCGGGTCGCCGCGTCGACCGCCGCGAGGGCGAGCTGGTCGACGACCGCGCCCGGGCTCGCCTGGCCGTGCTCGAGCCGGGTCCGCAACGCTCGTGCGCTGTCTTCACCCATCGGCGAAGCCTAACCGGTACAGTCGCCGGGTGGAGCGCTTCACTATGCCGATCGTCGCCACTGCCGACGACATCGACGACCTAGATCACGTCTCGAACCTCGTTTACCTGCGCTGGGTCCTCGACGTCGCGATGGCGCACTCGCGGTCGAAGGGCTGGGATCATCCGCAGTACCGAGCGCTCGGCGCGGTGTGGGTCGTGCGCCGCCACGAGATCGATTACATCCAGCAGGTCACGCTCGGCCAAGAGCTCGTCGCGACGACATGGGTCGACCTGTGGCGCGCCGCCTCGTGCGTGCGCAAGACCGAGCTGACCCGCGATGGCCAGATCGTGGCGCGCGGCTCGACGCTGTGGGCGCTGATCTCGTTCGAGACCGGGCGGCCGACCCGAATCACCGCCGATCTCAAGACCGCTTTCATCGACGGTCATCCGAAATGATCTACCGCGACCAGGGCCTGGCTTGCCCCGGTTGCGGCGATCCGCTGCGCGAGTTCGCCGATCGGCTCGTGTGCGACGCGTGCGGCGGCATGTTGATTCGCGTCGAGGACTTCGCGCGTGCGCTCGCCGGAGTGGGCGGGCTCGAGGTCCGGGTCGTGCCCGACTCGTTGACCCAACGCGCGTGTCCACGCTGCGGTGCGCTGCTGCGATCGTCGCGCGTGTTCGCGGGCGCTGACTCGATCGACGAAGACATCCTGTGTTGCGCGCACCACGGCCTGTGGTTCGCGGGCGGCATGCTCGAGACGGTGTTCGAGCAACGCAGCCGCGCAGCGCATCGCGGCGCTGGCACGACTCGCGGCTTCAACCGCGGTGGGTTCGCGAGCTCGACCGACAGCCTCGGCATTCGCAAGTGGTGGGACAAGCCGCGGCCGACGCAGCACACGCCGTTCGAGAGCGCGCTCGTCGGGCAGCAGCTCTCGTGTCCGACCTGCCGCGCTGCGCTCTCGCTCCACGGCATGTTGTGGAAGTGCCGCGACCACGGGGTGTTCGTCGAGAACGCCGCACTCGCCGCGCTGATCATGGAGATGACGCAGCGACCGTGGGAGTTGCCGCCGGTGGTGGGCAAGCTCGGCGAGCGCTGCTGTCCGGCGTGCTCCGAGCTGTTCGTCGTCGAGGATTTCGAGGGCGTCCGCGTCGATCGCTGCGCGGCCCACGGCTTGTGGTTCGAGCCGGCGACGCTCGAGGTGGCACTCGCGCATGCGGGTGACGCGGCACGCCCCGAGCCCGGCTGGTTGCGTCGGTTCTTCGGCTGACGCGGTCGGCGTGTAGAATGCAACGAGTGCGCAATCGAGCTCTCGCGTTCGTCGCGCTCGTCGGGTGCGGGCGGGTCGACTTCGTCGATCGAGCGAGCACGATCGAGGTCGACGCCGGCGCGGACAGCGCCACGCCAACCGGGATCACTCACGTCACCGGGGTCAACGGCGCCGATCTCACCGGCAACCTCGTCCCGTTTTCGCTTCCGCCATTCGATCTTGTCGCGGGCAACACGGTGCTCGTCATGGTCGGCACGTACACCGATGCGACCGGGCCGACGGTGAGCGACTCCGCCGGTAACACGTACACG
>CAZDGY010000123.1:0-10806 GCA_964504685.1 uncultured Kofleriaceae bacterium
GCGCATAGCGGCCTGGTCTCGTCTCAGGCGCTCCGTTTGGAGCGCTTCGTTTCGGTGGTCGGCTGAGTGCGCGCGTACTCGAAGATCCGCGTGGCGACGTCAATCACGCACTCGATGTCGTCGACGTCTCTTCGCCGCATCAGGAACGCGAGGCGATCCATCGCGAGATCCTGCGGCGACGCGCCACGTGATGAGCGAAAGAGGTCGCGCAATTCGAGGTGCATGGCCCGCGCGATTCGTCATGCCCCAGCTGAAGTCGAGCCCGGCGATCGGCCGCGTCCGCGCCGGCTGGACGCCGATCGCCATCGTCTCGATCCCGACGTTCGGCACGAGGTAGAGGTCCATGCGCTCGATCCGCGCCCTACCGCCGCGCGAATGATGCACGACCTTGCCGCGCGCGATGCTGACGCGGCCTTCGAGCAGCGCGCGGTAGTCGCTGCCCGGCGCTTCGTCGCCCGCGCAGGTCGGGCCATCGCATGCCCGATCGAGGTGGAGCCATTCGAGCTCGCCGAGCAAAGCGAGCCGATCGCGCTCGATGCCGCCATGCAGCCGAAACCCTTCGCCGCCATGCGCGGGCGTGCCGATGATCGCGCCGGCGAACGGTCCGCCGCCGAGCTCCCAGCGCAGGCTCGGATCGGGGATCGGCCCGGCCTCGTCGGGCGGTTCGGCCCGAGCCACCGCTGAGCTGGTCAGCACCGCCACGACGAGCCATCGCTTCACACGTCGGTGGTAGCGCGCCGCACCACGCCGCTGCCAATTACGTTTTCGTGGAGGGCGCGCTGGAGCAACAGAATATGCAACCGCCCGACGGAAACCGCGTCCCGGACGGCGTGCTAGCTTGCCCGCGATGGGGGCCGATCCAGCGATCAGCAGCGCGGCGACCACGACGGTCGCGCGCCTGTTCGCCGCGCGCGCCCAGGTGATGCCGGAGCGGCTCGCGATCGTGGATGGCGCGACGCGGCGCAGCTATCGCGAGCTCGATCACCGGACCCAGCGACTCGCGAACGCGCTGCTCGCCCGCGGGGTGAAGCGCGGCGAGCGGATCGCGCTGTTGTCCGAGAATCGCGGCGAAGTACTCGAGGTCATGCTCGCTGCCGCGCGGATCGGCGCGATCGTCGCATGTCAGAACTGGCGGCTCGCGGCTCCCGAGCTGCGTCACTGCATCGCGCTCGTCGAGCCCGCGCTCGCGATCGTGTCGCCGCGCCATCGCGGCCGGATCAGCGACGTTGCGACGCTCGAGCTCGCCGACGACTACGAACGCGAGCTCGCCGCCGCCGATCCGGTGCACATCGCCGCTGATCTCGATCCAGAAGACGCGCTCCTCATCCTCTATACGAGCGGCACGACCGGCCTGCCGAAAGGCGCGGTGCTCAGCCATCGTGCACAGATCGTGCGCAACCTCGTGACCCGCGCCGAATTCGCGGTCGCACCCGACGACACGTTCGTCGCGTGGTCGCCGCTCTATCACATGGGTGCGGTCGACAACTCGCTCGGCACGTTGATGTCGGGTGGCACGGTGTTCGTCGTCGACGGCTTCGATGCTGCGAGGCTCGCCGAGATCGTCGCGACCGAGCCGCTCGGCTGGTTGTTGCTGATGCCGGGCATGGTCGGGCGATTCGCCGACGAGCTCGCGCTCCAGCGCGTGACGCCGCGAGGTGTCAAAGTATGCGGCGTGATGGCCGACCTCGTGCCACCGTCGGAGATTGCCGCGATCACGACCGCGCTCCGCGCACCCTACGCGAACACGTTCGGTGCGACCGAGACCGGCTGTCCGCCGTGCTCGTCGAGCTTGATCCCGATCGGCATTGCGCCGACCAAGCTATCTAAGCAGCAGAGCCCGTTCTGCGAAGTCCGGCTCGTCGGGCCCGACGATCGCGACGTCGCCGACGGCGAACCAGGTGAGCTCGCGATGCGCGGCCCGACGTTGTTCTCCGGTTACTGGCGGACGCCCGCCGATGATTTCCGCGGCGGCTGGTTCCACATGGGCGACGTGTTCATGCGCAACAGCGACGGCTCGCTCGACTTCGTCGATCGCGTGAAATATCTAATCAAGTCCGGCGGCGAGAACATCTATCCCGCGGAGATCGAGCGCGTGATCCTGACCGAGCCACGGGTCGCCGATGTGGCGGTCGTGCGGGCGCTCGACGCGAAGTGGGGCGAGGTGCCGATCGCGTTCGTCGCGCGCCGCGATCCATCGCTCGACGACACCGCGTTGTTCGCGCTGTGTCGCGCCGAGCTCGCCGGCTACAAACAGCCCAAGGCGATCCGCTTTATCGCCGAGTCCGAGTTACCGCGCAGCGCGTCCGGAAAGATCTTGCGGCACGAGCTCGAGCGCCGCGTCCGAGGTGAGCCATGACCGCAAAGCCGCCGACCACTTCCATCGCGACCTCGACGCCGACCGACATCACGATCCGCGGCAAGAGCTTGCTCGAGCTGATGGGCTCGCTGACGCTCACCGAGATGATGTGCTTCCAGGTGCTCGGTCGCGTGCCGCCCGCCGGTGCGATCGCGGTGATCGACGCATGCCTGGTCACGCTCGTCGAGCACGGCTTGACGCCGAGTGCGATCGCCGCGCGGCTCGTCTACTCCAGCTCGCCCGATGCGATGCAAGGCGCGGTCGCCGCGGGCCTACTCGGCGTCGGCAGCCGGTTCGTCGGCACGGTCGAAGGTTGCGCGCGACTCGTGGCACGCATCGCCGCCGCTCCCGACCCCAGCGCGGAGGCGGCCGCGATCGTCGCCGAGCACGCCGCCGCGAAGCAACCGCTGCCCGGGTTTGGGCACGATATCCACAGGCCCGACGATCCACGTACGCCACGCCTGTTCGCAATCGCGCGCGAGCACGGTGTCGCCGGCGTTCATATCGCCGCGCTCGAGACGCTGTCGCGCGTGCTCGATGCCGCGAAGCGTCGCCACATCACGATCAACGCGACCGGAGCGGTCGCCGCCGCGCTCGCCGACTGCGGCGTTCCGGCCGAAATCATGCGCGGCTTCGCGTTGGTTTCGCGCTGCGCCGGCTTGATCGGGCACATCCACGAGGAACAACATCGCTCCGCAATGACCACGATTTGGGAAGCGGCCGATCGCGCCGTTCCTTATGAACCCGACGGGAGATGACGACGATGACGAAGCTCTACATGCATCCTGCTTCTACCGCTAGCCGACCGGTCCGTCTGTTCGTCGCCGAGCACAAGCTCGCGATCGAAGAGAAGGTGGTCGACATCATGACCGGCGAGCACTACTCGGAGTGGTACTCGACGATCAACCCGAACCGCATGGTGCCGATGCTCGAGGACGGCGACCTGAAGCTCACCGAGAGCTCGGCGATCCTCAAGTACCTCGCGACCAAGCACGATCTGCCGGAGTACCCGAAGGATCTCAAGAAGCGCGCGAAGGTCGACGAGATGATGGACTGGTTCAACACACAGTTCTATCGGGACTTCGGCTACGGCCTCGCGTATCCGCAGCTGTTCCCGCACCATAAGCGTCCGAGCGACGAGATCCACAAAGGCACGATCGAGTGGGGTCGCAAGAACGCAGCGGAGTGGTTCAAGGTGCTCGACAGCTACTTCATCGGTAACAAGCCGTACACGACCGGTGACCAGATCACGATCGCGGACTACTTCGGCGCGTGCATCGTCACGGTCGGCGAGGTCATTCGCTGCGACTTCTCGCACTTGCCCAACGTCAAGCGTTGGCTCGGCAACGTAAAGAAGCTCTCGCAGTGGAACAAGATCAACGAAACGCTCGCCGGTTTCGCGAATGCCGTGAAGGATCAGCCGTTCGCGGCGATCACGCCGTAACTCGAGTTGGAGGTCGTCATGATCAAGGGTTTGCATCACAACGCGTATCGCTGCCGGGATGCCGAGCAGACGCGGAAGTTCTACGAGGACTTTCTCGGGCTGCCGCTCGTCAACGCGTTCGAGATCAAAGAGACGAAGTCAGGTCGGCAGACCCACGTGTTGCACTTGTTCTTTCAGATGGACGATGGCTCGTGCCTCGCGTTCTTCGAGGCGCCGGACTCGGCGTTCGACTTCAAGCAACAACACGATTACGACCTCCACATCGCGCTCGAAGTCGCTTACGAGGTGCTCGAGACGATGATGACGAAGGGCAAGAAGGCCGGCATCGAGACTCGCGGCATCGCGGATCACGACGGCATTCACTCGATCTATTTCCGCGATCCGAACGGCTACGTCATCGAGCTCACCGCGAAGATGCCGCACCACGCCGATTGGATCGATCCGAAGAAGAACAGCGCGCGCGAGCACCTAGAGCACTGGCAGCGCACGAAGTCGTCGCACTAGGTCGGTCCGCATAGTCGTGTCGATGCTTACGGTGCCGAAGGAACTCTTGAAAGCGCTCACCACGGTCTCGACGCCCCTACCGTGGCGGAAGCAGTCGTTTGCGGTTGGTGGGCTTTGGACTGTCGGCTTTGGGTCGGGTAGCGACCTTCTGCTTGTGGTCTCGGCGAGTGGCCGTGGGGTATTCGATTGCTTGTCAGGGGAGCGTGTCGCGCGGGACTCGAGCGACGACGACACCTACGACGAGGATTCGGAGACCACCGCGGGCATCGGACCGTTGGCAGGCTCGCGTGTTGAAATGAACGGTGAGGGGGGCGGCATCGTCACTCGACGACGCTTGCCCCTCACCTCCCACGACGGATGGGTGGTGGCGAACACGCTACCTCCCGCCAGCTCGAACGAGGCGGTCTTGCTCTGTGCGCCGACCGCGTCCGGCGATGCTGCATGGTCGAAGATCGCCGATGCCGAAGAAGTTCGCGCCATTGGTTTCTCGCCGACGAACCGAACGCTCGTCGTTGCGGAGCCCCACACCCTCCACGTCTGGTGCCGATGACCGACCAGCTACATGGGCCTAGCGCGTTAGCACTTTGCAGTTGGTGTCGAGATCGGCGACGGCATTAGCGAGCGCGGTCGGATCTTGCAACGCGCCCTCGCCACTGCACGTGCCGTTGCCGCTCGGGCCGGTCACGACGCACTCGGACTTGAACTTCACCGACTGCGGATCGTTCGCGTGAACCGCAGCGAACACGTATTGGCCCAAGCCGGGGACGACGTTGACCGTCTTGGGGTCGACGCAGTCATAGGTACTGACCGGCGTCGCGAATCCGTAGTCGGCGCCGGGCGACAAGATGCTGTTGCGGGCATAGAGCGCGAGGTCGTCGGCGGTCGGCGCGGCATCGCAGCCCTGCGTGCTGAACCACTTGTCGAGCGCAGGCGCCGCTCCGCCGTTCGGGTCCGTGCCCGAGCCCGCGGAGTCGTAGTTCAACGGCACGTCAGGCGCGGTCACGTTCTGACACGCGGGCTGGATGCGCGTCGTCGCGTAGCTCGGATCGCAACCGACCTCGACGCGGCCGAACGGGCTACTCGCGGTGAGCAGCGCGTAGTCGATCTCCGACGACAATCCATAGTGCGCGAGCGAGAACCAGAACACGCCGGAGCCGGCGCTGCCGCCGGTGCCGCAAAACGGCCGGCCGGTCGTCCAAAACGCGCTGCCGTCGGGGCGCTGCGCTTGCTCGTGAATCCACTTGATGACGGTGGCCGGGCGACAGGCGGCGTCCTTGAGCCCGAGGCGCGTCGCCGCCGGTGCCGGATCGACCGCGCACGCCGCGCCGATATGCTTCGGGCATTCCCACGGCGCATCCCACGCGATCTGGCCGAGATCCCAGCCGAGCGCTGCGAGTTGCTGCTGGAACGAGCCCGCCTCGAACGTCAGCCCTTCGCTGCCGCTGTGCGTGACGATCGCGCCTTTGCTCGTCCCGGCCGAGGTCGGAGTGAGCGCAACCTCGGCGACCGCGTCGTCGAGCCCCGGGCATGACACCGTGATCTGCGCGCAGCGAAAGTCCGGTTGCGCCGCGCCCACCGGCTTGCCGACGCCCGCGCTGCACGCCGCGCGATAGCTGACGTTGCTGACCGTACCGGTCGCCAACACGGTCACCGACGCGGCGTCAACCGGCGCGCCAGCATCCGTCGCCGGCGCATCGCTGCTGGGCGCGTCGCCGGTCACGGTGGCATGGGACGAACACGCGGCGAGCGCTACGAGCCAGGCGAGTCGAGTCATCCCAGCTGTAACAGCAAGTGGCGCGCCACGCCGGCGCGAAGTAGCAGCTGCACTTACGCGGGTCGCCGGTCCCTCGACGTTCCACCGCCGGCACGCCGAGGTTCCGGTGCTACATCACGACGCGATAGACCGTGCTCAGCGAGCTTCCCGACGCGTAGTAGATCACGTTGTCGCCGACGACCGGGCCGACCGGGTACGTCGCGCCGGTCGCGAGTACTTGCGCCGCGCTGCTGCCGTCGCGCGCGAGCCGGCTGATCGATCCTTGATCCGCGGTCGGCGGCGAGCCGAGGCCTTGGCCGGGCGTCACGTCACCGATCTCGCTCCAGTAGACAAATTGATCGTCGACCGCGAGCCCGCTGATCTGGGTCGCCGGGGTTGCGACCACGCTGACCGCGCCGCCGTCGATCGAGACCGAGCTGATCACGTTCGGCGTCGCGCCTTGCAGCGGCGTCGATGTCCAGTACACCGTGCCATCGGCGACCGCGATCCCGATCGGCGCATCGTCGAGCACGGTGTTCGGCGGCAGCGCGTACTGCGCCGGGACGAGCGTGTGCACCGCGCCACCCGCGATCGGCACCGACGACACCGCGCCGAACATGTCGCTCCAATAGACGTTGTGGTCGTCGAGAGCGATCGGGCCAACGGTCGCTAGCCCGGTCGCGAGCGTGACCGCAGCGCCGCCGTCGATCGGCTGCTTCACGATCGTGCCGACCGGGTTCGCGCTCGAGCCGAACGTGCTCCAATAGATGTTGCTGGCGTCGACCGCGACGCCGATCGGCTGGTTGGTCGACGCGAGCTGCACGAGTCCGCCGCCGGACATCGCGACACGATCGACCGAACCCGATGGCAGGTTGCCGTCTGCCCAGTAGACGTTCTCGCCGTTGTTCGTGATCGAGCCGCCGAGCGCGAACGGCGAGCTCGTGGGCGACACGATCTCGGCGCCGGCCGAGCTGGCGTCGGTGGGGGCGCGACCGATGCCGCCCATGTCCATCCAGTAGACATCGTCTCCGGCGAGCGTCAGCGACAGGATCTGGTTCTGCGTCTGTGCGAGCTGATCCTGTGCGGTCGGCGTGCCGCAGATCGGCGGGTCATTGTGGTGCGGCGACGTGCAGGCAGCGGCGAACAGTAAGCCCGCGCAGGTCGAGCCGCGAATAAGCGAAGTCATCGTCATATGCAGGCGGTATTGCAACCGGTACGCCGAACACTGCCTCGCGCAACTGCGCGGGAAGCCTCGCGATGCGCAGGTGCACGATTCAGAAATCTGAGCAACGCACCGAGAAACCGTAGGCTTACGCCCGAAGATTCAGCAGCGCCCCAAAGCTCCGCGCAGTGCCAGGCCGAGGTCGACGACCGATGCGATTCCGTTAGAACGCATGCACGTCGAGGGCGAGTCCATCAGCGCGGCGGCCAGCGACATCGCGCATGACCAGCGGTGTGACCGTCCAGCGCGGGCGGTGCTTCGCCATCGCGGTCGGCGAAGCGCGTACCTCGCGCGGAAGCGTGAGAGCCCAGATCGCCATGCCCAGATTGTACGTGCCCTCCACGACGAGGCCCCAGCCCAGCCCGATCTTGGCTTCCGCGTTGCTGTCGCTCGATGAGCCGTTCGGTAACGCGTAAGCGAGGCCGAGCGACGCGCCGACAACGCCACAGCCGATTCCGAGCGCGGGCCACAGCGCGCCACCCCGCTCGTGTTTCGCGACATACACGGTATCGATGATGGCCGGCGGCAGGAGCGCGACGCCAGCGGCAATCTCGACGCCTCCGCCGACGTCGGGAAACGTGGCGGGCGAGCCCTGCGCGTGCGCACGACGATGAGCGAGCGCGAGCATACCGATGGTCACTATCACGACGAGCCACTTCGACATGCCGCGACTATCCGGCCGTGCAGCGATCGAAGCAACCGGGGACATGGGCGCGTGCGCGGTACAGACCGGCAACAACTGTCGTTCTCTGGAGGTCATCAGCGACGAATGCGTCCGTCGCGGCGCGAGCCCGATGGCGTCGCGTTCAAGGTCGAGACCAAAGTCGCCACGCGAATCGCTATGCGGTGGCGTTCACGGCGTCGCCGAGCACGCTGACCAGGCGGTCGATCTCGTCGCGGGTCGAGATGAACGGCGGCGCGAGCTGGATCGTGTCGCCGCCGTAGCGGACATACACGCCGTTCGCGAGGCACTTCATCGCGATGTCGAACGGTCGCTTCGCGGGCTCGCCGGGCAGTGCCTCGATCGTGAGGCCCGCGGCGAGGCCGAAGTTGCGAATATCGAGCACGTGCTTGTGGCCCTTCAAGCCGTGGACCTGCGCCTCGAAGTGCGGCGCGAGCTCGCGAACCTTGGCGATCCCGTTCTCGCTGACGAGCAGATCGAGCGCCGCGACGCCGGCCGCGCACGCGATCGGATGCGCCGAATACGTGTAGCCGTGCGGGAACTCGAGCATGTACTCGGGGCCGCCGGTCGACATGAACGCGTCGTAGATGTGCTTCGCCGCGACGACCGCACCGAGTGGCTGCACGCCGTTGGTGACCTGCTTCGCGATGTTCAAGATGTCGGGCGTGACGCCGAACGCTTCGGCTCCGGTGTATGCGCCCATCCGTCCGAACCCGGTGATGACCTCGTCGAAGATGAGCAGAATGTTGTTCGCGGTGCAGATCTCGCGCAGCCGAGCGAGATAGCCGGCGGGCGGCGGAATCACGCCGGCCGAGCCCGCCATCGGCTCGACGATCACCGCGGCGATGTTCGACGCATCGTGCAGCGCGATCAGATCTTGGAGCTGGTTCGCGAGCGCGATGCCGACCGCGGTGTCTTTCGGCATGCCACGGGTGAACGCCGCGGACTTGTCGCGCAGCGCGAGCTGGGTGTGCGGCAGGTGATCGGCATCGACCGCGAGCCCGAACGTCTTGCGGTTACCGGCGATGCCACCGACGGAGATTCCGCCGAAGTTGACGCCGTGATAGCCCTTCTCGCGACCGATGAGCCGGGTCTTGCCGCCCTGCCCCTTCGCTCGCCAATAGGCGCGCGCCATCTTGAGCGACGTGTCGGCGGCTTCCGAGCCGGAGCCGCAGAAGAACACGTAGTCGAGGCCGGCCGGCGTCAGCTCTTTGATCTTGTTCGCGAGCGCGAACGACGCGGGATGACCGAACTGAAACGCAGGCGCGTAGTCGAGCGTCGCGGCTTGCTTCTGGACCGCCTCGACGATCTCCCGCCGCCCGTGCCCGAGCCCGGTGCACCACAGGCCAGACAGGCCGTCGAACACCTTCTTGCCGTCGCTGTCGGTGTAGTACGCGCCCTCGGCGGAGACGAACATCCGCGGATGCGCCTTGAACTCGCGATTGCCGGTAAACGGCATCCAATGCGCGTCGAGCCACGCCGCGTCCGTCTGGATCTTCGTCGGATCTTTCATAGCGAAAACGTCCCTCTCTTGATGAACCGGCCGCGGCCCTTCGGCGGTTGGCCGACCCACTTGTCGTTCTCGACGATCACTTCGCCGCGCGACAGCACGTGCGATGGGCTGCCCGGCACGACGTGGCCCTCGAACGGCGAGTAATCGATCCGCATGTGCAGCGTGTCGATGCCGAGCTTCTTTTCGCGCTTCGGATCCCACACGACGATGTCGGCGTCGGCGCCGGGCGCGATCACGCCCTTCTTGCCGTACATGCCGAAGATCTTCGCAGGCGCGGTCGACGTGATCTCGACGAACCGGTTCATCGAGATCTTGCCTTGCGTGACGCCTTCCCACAGCAGGTGCAAGCGGGTCTCGACGCCGGGCATGCCGTTCGGGATCTTCGAGAAGTCGTTCACACCGAGTGCCTTTTGGTCTTTCATGCAGAACGGGCAGTGATCGGTCGCGACGACTTGCAGGTCGTAGTTGCGCAGGCCGCGCCACAGATGCTCGTGATGATGCTTCTTGCGCAGCGCCGGGGTCGCGACGAAGCCCGCGCCCTTGAACTCGTTGCCTGGATCGCCACGCAGGGCGTCCTCGTCGAGGAATAGGTACTGCGGGCAGGTCTCGGCGTACGTCGGCAAGCCACGGTCGCGCGCTTCCATCACGCGCTCGAGCGCTCGCTGCGCCGAGAGGTGGACCATGTAGACCGGCACCTTCGCCATCTCGGCGAGCGCGATCGCGCGTTCGGTACCGGTGGCCTCGGCAACTTCCGGCCGGGTCAACGCATGGTTGATCGGTGCGGTGTGACCGGCGGCGAGAGCGCGCTGGATCAACACGTCGATCGGCAGCCCGATCTCGGCGTGCATCGTGATCAGCGCACCGAGCTCACCAGCGCGCAGCATCGCCTTGAAGATCTGCTGATCGTCGACGAGGAACACGCCGGGATAGGCCATGAACATCTTGAACGACGTCACGCCCTCGCGAACCATCGCGGCCATGTCCTCGAGCGTGCTCGGGGTGGCCTCGGTCATGATCATGTGGAAGCCGTAGTCGATCGCGGCTTTGCTTTCAGCCTTCTGATGCCAAGCGTCGAGTCCGGCGCGCATCGAAGAGCCCTTCGACTGGATCGCGAAGTCGACGATCGTCGTCGTGCCGCCATGCGCCGCGGCGATCGTGCCGGTCTCGAAGTCATCCGACGCGGTCGTGCCGCCGAACGGCATCTCCATGTGCGTGTGGCAATCGATGCCGCCGGGGATGACGTACTTGCCGGTCGCATCGATCGTCTTTTGCGGGGTGCCGAGCGACGTGCCCGGCGCGACGAGCGCGGCGACCCGACCGTTGTCGATCCAG